>NZ_JBNCAT010000009.1:0-75665 GCF_049808495.1 Acinetobacter sp. G11 | reverse complement strand
CAGCGGTATTGAATAAATTCACAGAATTAGGGCGCCCTCATACCCAAGTTGTCACTTAAATTTAGATCACTTAGGGGAGCTCAGCCTTTCAAACCTTTATGCAACAAAGCCGACCAAAAGTAAAACAGTTTTTGTAAATGACAAAGGCTTTGGGTTTCATGAGGCCATACTTTTCAAGGCAAAATCAAAGTAATACACAGAACTCCTGACCTTGCAATTACAGTTACTAGGAGTCCCTCAGGTACAATTTAGAAGCCGATATAAAATATTAAAAATTAATAGCCACCTTCAGATTTAACCACTTCAGTACCATCTTTATATTTGGCTAAAAGTTCACGCAGAGAGTTCATCAAGACACTGGTATCTACACCCACCGCAACAAACTCGGTACCCAAATCAATATATTTTTGCGTCACTTCATGCGCAGTCGATAGAATTCCCGCTGCTTTACCTGATGCACGAATGCGTTGAATGGCATCTATTACGGCTTTTTGTACTTCCGGATGATTCGGATTACCCTGATACCCCATGGTCGCAGACAAATCTACAGCGCCAATAAACACGCCATCAATACCATCCACTTTTAAAATCTCGTCCAGATTTTCCAAGCCTGTTACCGATTCAATCTGAATCAGCAGGCAAATATTTTCATGCGCTTTGGCATAATAGTCAGGAATGCTGTTCCAGCGCGTCGCACGTGCCAGTGCCGCTCCCACGCCACGAATTCCCTCTGGCGGATAACGTACCGCTTTCACCATCAGCTCCGCCTGCTCAACCGTTTCCACCATAGGAATGAGCAAGGTCTGCGCACCGATATCCAAAAGCTGCTTAATCAGCTGTACGCTGCCAATGGGTGGACGCACCACAGCTTGGGATGGATACGCTGCGATACTTTGCAGCTGAGAGAGTGTAGTTCTTAAATCGCTCGGTGCATGTTCACCGTCAATCAGCAACCAGTCATAGCCGGCATTGGCCGCAATTTCAGTGCCATAAGCATCTGCCAAACCCACCCATAAGCCAATCTGCTGTTGGGTTTTTAATCTTTTTTTAAAGTGGTTTGTATCATCTATCATTGTCTGACTCGGTCTACAGGCGAGGTAATTATTCGATTAAACGTGATTTAACAAAAAGTACCAATATAGATTTCGTATTTTATCATTGTATATAGCTATTAATAATTCATTTTATTAAGTTTTTATTCTATGCCACCATCAATACCGCATTCTTTATATCAGGATATAAGTTATCTAAAAATTCTTCCAAGCCATTTCAGCCAGGAATCAGGTAAAATCATTAAAAATTTAATAGTGGAAATGTCACTCATGGATTTATTAAACATTTCAAAAACACGTTACACCACCAAAGCATATGATGCTTCCAAAAAAATTCCCCAGGAACAATTTGAACGCTTACTGGAAATCCTGCGTCTCACGCCATCCTCCATCAATATTCAACCTTGGCATTTTTTTATTGCCGATCATCAAGCTGCCAAAGAGCGCATTGCCAAGGCTTTAGTGGGTAAATATGCTTATAATGCCCCTAAAGTCTTAGATTCTTCTCACACCATTCTGTTCTGTACCAAAGCAGATATCAGTGAACAGCATTTAGATACCCTGCTTACTCAGGATGATGTCAGTGGCCGTTTTAAAGATGAAAAAGCCAAACAGGGACAGAAAGACAGCCGCAGCGGATATGTGGATTATTACCGTAATGAAAAAGGTGATATTCAGCGCTGGGCAGAAAATCAGACCTTTATTGCGCTAGGTCAACTACTGCTAGCCGCAGGTATTGAAGGGGTGGATGCCACGCCTATTGGCGGATTTGATGAACAGATCATCCGCCAGGAACTGGAATTAGATGAAAAAGGTTTAATTCCGTCGGTGATTATGACCCTGGGTTACCGTAGTGACAATGATTTCAACGCTCAATTACCCAAGTCACGTCTGAGCCGTGAAGAAATTTTCACCAAGCTGTGATTAAAAAAAATTACAATAAAAGGGGCTTATAAGCCCCTTCCATGTCATTTCGGGACTTATTTTTGCAACACGATTAAGGTATATTGGCGCAAAAATAATAAACGGTAGTTCCCGATCATGCCTCCAGCTATTAAAATGCCGATAAAATTTGAATGCAAATCTTGTAAAACGGTTTACATGCACAAATACAGCCCAGATGCTATTTTGACCTCTTATCCTACCTGCCCTGATTGTCAGCAACCCGGTCAACTGCAGGGCACAATTGAAATGCAAGATCTATTCAAACATCCTGTTGTTCTGGTCAACTACTATTGGAAAGATACCTTACAGCGCTTTCAACGCTTGTGATTGATTTTATGTCCTTATTTTATAAATATTAAAATCCTGAATATACGACGCATTGAAATGCGCTGTATATTTTGATTTTCATTATTTCGCTGACAATTTTATGGTCTGCTTTTTGCTTCAAATCTATTTATAACGATTAAAATTTTTAAGAGGTTCCATATGTCTTTGTTTATCTCCATGCCAATGAAATTTGAGTGTCCTCATTGCCAGCAATATTATCTTCAGCTTTATCAGCAAGAAAATCATCACTATCCTGTCTGCCCTGTCTGTCATCAAAATGGCTTATTATTGGGTCTGGCAGAAAAGCAAGATTTTCTGCAGCATCCTTTCATTTTTGTATCGAGCTATATCAGACAGACATGGCATAAGCTAAGCAAATAACACTTACCAAACCTAAAGCTAGACCGAATGCCGTTGCAGGTTTCAATTTTTCTTTAAACAGCATTAAGCCACTGAAAGCACCCAAGATCACCACCAGAATATTCATGCCTGCAAACACAATTGCAGGCGTGTCTTTTAACAACATATGCGCCTTGACATACAGGGCTATATTGGCAAAATTTAAGATTCCCAGCCCCAATCCAGCCAGAATATTTTGACTACTGCCTGCTGTTTTCGTGGTCATGGCAATATACGCCAATGACAGAATGAAGGCACAGATAAACATCAAGTTTAGTGCCACGGCAAACTGCACACCCAAGCCAGTAGTATACTTGAGCAGCACATCAATCAGCGCATAGCCACACCAGACCAAAGCCAGATAGAGCAAGCCTTGCTTTGAAAATGGCTGCCCTTGCGCTGCCGCTTGATATGAAAATAAAATACTGAGTACAGCCGAAATTCCCAATCCAATCCCGATGATTTTCAAGCCATTAAACTGTTCCTGAAAAATAAAGAATGCTGCCAGCAGGGATAACACCACCGATAAGCGCTGGGCAATTTCCGTTTTGATAATACCGGCATATTGCAGTGATTTCGCCAAGCACAGAAAAATACTCGGCAATAGCACACCCAGCACGACAATCAGCCACCACGGCGTATCAATAACTGATATATGCTGTAAATCGGGCTTAAACCATAAAAAACAGAGTACACTTGCAGAGGCATAGTTCCAGACAATCATCTGCAAGACATCAAAGCCTTTGGCCTTGCATAATTTCAACAAAATTGAGATGACGACACTACAGCATGCTGCAGCCAATATAAGTTCCATCTTTTGCCTTATTTCCCCTATTTATCATGCTTTAGCAATTAGATACAGAAAAGCCCACAATAGATGTGGGCTTTTGATTATAGATAATTTTTATGGATTATTTATAACGACTGACCATTTTCTCTAAAGAAATTGGACGAATCTTGTCTGCATGACCTGCAGTACCGAACGCTGTATAACGATCTACACAGATTTGTTTCATTGCAACAATAGTTTCTGCAAAGAATTTACGTGGATCGAATTCGCTTGGTTTTTCAGCCATCATACGACGCATTGCACCAGTGGATGCCAAACGCAAGTCCGTGTCGATATTGATTTTACGAACACCGTGCTTGATTGCTTCAACCAGTTGTTCAACAGGCACACCATAAGTTTCTTTGATGTCGCCGCCAAATTCATTGATTACAGCCAACCATTCTTGTGGCACAGAGCTTGAACCGTGCATGACAAGGTGGGTATTTGGTAATACCGCATGAATTTCTTTAATACGGTCAATCGCCAGGATATCGCCTGTAGGTGGACGCGTGAATTTGTAAGCACCGTGTGAAGTACCTACCGCAATCGCCAAGGCATCTACATCGGTATCAGCAACAAACGAACGTGCTTCTTCTACAGAAGTCAGCAGTTGAGAATGGTCAAGTACGCCTTCTGCGCCTACGCCATCTTCTTCACCCGCCATACCGGTTTCAAGGCTACCCAGGCAGCCAATTTCACCTTCAACCGAAACGCCACAAGCGTGCGCCATTTGAACAGTACGGCGAGTCACATCTACGTTGTATTCGTATGAAGTTGGGGTTTTGCCATCTTCACCCAAAGAACCGTCCATCATGACAGATGAGAAGCCCAATTGGATAGAACGTTGGCATACGTCAGGACTTGTACCGTGGTCTTGATGCATTACCACTGGAATGTGTGGCCATTCTTCAATCGCAGCTAAAATCAGGTGACGCAAGAATGGAGCACCTGCATATTTACGGGCACCCGCGGATGCTTGCACAATGACAGGTGAATTTGTTTCGTCTGCGGCCAACATAATTGCACGCATTTGTTCTAAATTGTTTACGTTGAACGCTGGTACGCCGTAGTTGTGTTCTGCAGCGTGATCCAAGAGCTGGCGCATTGAGATTAGAGCCATAATATCCTCCCAGGTAATGCGCCATATTCTACATGGACTCAGGTTTCAATTCAGCAACTAAACACACTATTTCAAAAAAAATCCCTGCTTATGCAGGGACTTTTAGATCAAAAAACACAAACTTACTGTGCAGTTGCTGTAGAAGCAGCCTCATCGGTAGCGGCAGTTGCTTCATCTGCTGGTGCATTTGCCACTTCAGCAGGTACATCGGTATTTTTTTCATCCAGAACGGGCTTATCCAGTGCATCAATCGCTTTTTGCTGTTCTGGTGTGGTTTGCTCATCTACTGCTGCAGAAGCGGCAGTTTCAGTTTTAGGTGCTTCATCTTTCTTGGCACAGGCAGTCAAAGCCAAAGGTAAAATCACAAGTGCTGCAAGTGTTAATTTTAAATTCATCAGATTTTCCTACCACAGGAGATTTAATGAACGGAATTTTATTGCAGTTATATTGCATTTTTATGACTAAAAAATGAATCACTGAAGTGAAAGAGGAATGAAAAAAGGCTGACCGAAGTCAACCTTTTCTATTTTTAAAAGAATGTATTAAGCACGTTCTAAAAGCACAGCAACCGCCGGAAGTGTTTTACCTTCAACAAATTCAAGGAATGCACCACCACCAGTAGAGATATAGCCAATCTGGTCTGCAACGTTGTATTTATCGATCGCCGCTAAAGTATCGCCACCACCTGCAATTGAGAAACCGTCAGATTCTGCAATTGCTAAAGAGAGTGCCTTAGTGCCTTCACCAAACTGATCTACTTCAAATACGCCAACAGGACCATTCCAGAGAATCGTTTTAGAGGTTTTCAGAATTTCAGCAAATGCTTTTGCAGTTTCCGGACCCACGTCTAAAATCATGTCGTTGTCTGCAACATCTTCAACTTTTTTCACAACGGCTTTAGCCGCAGCCAATGAACCCAGGAAGTCGTCGAAGTTGATTTCAGAAGCATCTGCAACCACAACGTCAGTTGGAAGCGGGATAGATACTTTTGCTGCAATGGCTTTTGCAGTATCAATCAAATCATTTTCGCACAGTGATTTACCCACGTTGTAACCAGCCGCAACCAGGAAGGTATTGGCAATACCACCACCTACGATAATTTGATCGCAAATGTCTGAAAGTGAAGTGAGTACGTCAAGCTTAGTTGATACTTTAGAACCCGCAACAATGGCAACCATTGGTTTTTCAGGGGTTTTAAGGGCACGGCCTAAAGCATCCAGTTCTGCTGCAAGTAAAGGACCCGCTGCTGCGACTTTTGCAAAACGTGCTACACCTTCAGTTGAAGCTTCTGCACGGTGTGCAGTACCGAACGCATCCATCACAAATACGTCGCAAAGTGCTGCATATTTTTGTGCAAGTTCAGGATTATTTTTCTTTTCACCTACATTGAAACGGCAGTTTTCAAGCAATACCACTTGACCTGCTGCAACTTCAACACCATCTAAATAATCAGTGAAAAGTTTGACTTCCTGGCCCAAAGCTTCAGTTAAGTACGCTGCAACTGGCGCCAAAGACTGTTCAGGTTTTGGTTCACCTTCAACTGGACGACCAAGGTGTGAATAAACCATCACTGCTGCACCTTTTTCCACAGCCGCTTTAATGGTTGGTAATGCTGCGCGTAAACGTGCATCACTGGTAATTACACCGTTTTTAACAGGAACGTTTAAATCTTCACGAATTAGTACACGCTTACCTGCCAAATCCAGGTCAGTCATACGCTGAAAGTTCATGTATAGCTCACTTTATAGATATAAAAAACGCCCCGATTTTAAATGATTATGTAGAAAAAGGTTAGCATCTTTTGCAGAAAAGCTGTCGAAAGACAAAGTTTTGATTATCATAGTCAAAAGCCACATAATGATTTAGAACTTATGTCTATTCACCCAGATCCAAATATCAATCGCCTGAATGTATTAGGCGAACCCTTGGCAAGCTGTTGCTACTCTCCTATTACCGGCTATTTTCGTAACGGCTTTTGTCATACGTCCACCACAGATCTCGGTCAGCATACAATGTGTGCACAAATGACCGCTGAGTTTCTGAATTTTTCGCAAAAAATAGGGAATGACCTGATCACACCTCTTCCGGAGGTTGATTTTCCAGGTCTAGAACCGGGGGATTTCTGGTGCATTTGTGTGACCCGTTGGGTTGAAGCGTATCAGGCTGGTATTGCTCCGCCTATTAAAATACAAGCTTGCCATCAGGCTGTGCTCTCCTATGTTCCGCTTGATGTGCTTATGGAATATGCAGTGTAATGAGTACTCCCAAAATTATTTTGGCTTCAAGCAGTCAAACCCGTAAAGACTTGATGAATCGTCTTCGTATTGATTATCAATGTATGGTGCCAGATATCGATGAATCCCCTCGTGGTGAAGACCATGCAGATGAACTGGCCAAACGACTGGCTTTTGAGAAGGCCAAAACGATTGCAGAACAGTATCCCGAAGCAATCGTGATTGGTTCCGATCAGGTGGCCTGGCGTGAAGGTGCTCCCGATATCTTTATTGGCAAACCGTTGACCGTGGAAAAAGCTATCAAGCAGTTACAGGCCAATTCGGACAAAATCGTTTATTTCAGTACCGCATTAAGTGTGCAACAGCAGTCCACTGGCTTTGAAAAAACGCTGGTTGAACACTACAAGGTCAAGTTCCGTAAACTCGGTCATGCTGAAATTGAGCGTTATATTGAAGTCGATCAACCTTTAATGTGTGCAGGCAGTTTTAAGTGTGAAAGCCTCGGCATTAGTCTGTTCGAACAAATGACCGGACAAGATCAAACCACTTTAATGGGTATGCCGATGATTCAGCTGTGTCATATCCTGCGTCAGTTGAATGTGCTGGTGCCTTAATCTTTTTTAATTTTTTTCATAAATTGCGCCGTGAAGCAAGGCTTAAACGCGTAACTGCTCTGTAAATTTTGTACGGAGCAATTTATGGGAAACCTCTATTTTGAAATTCAAGGCCTTACATGGAAAGGGAAAGCGGATCAGCAGCAAGATGCGCTTTTAATTAATGGAAAAGTTATTCAGCACAAAGGCCTAATCACTCAGCTGCACAAATATCCTCAACACCAAGACTGGCATATTGGCATAGCTGATGGTGTCAGCCAAAGTCCGCACGCAAAGTTAGTTGCGACAACGATTTTAGGTCTTTCCTCGGCAGACATTCAAAATAGTACCGCCCTTTCCTTAGTAACTTTACAGGAACAGTTTTGTCAGGCTTTGCATAACATTCCGCAAAGTATAGGTTCTAGTACCACTTTAGCTTTTCTTTCACATCACCAATCTCAATTTCTGAACCTCCAATATTTAGGCAATACTAGAGCTTACTTATTTTCTCAACAAACTAAGCAGTGGCGCTGTTTAACGCATGATCATACATATTTAGAAGAACTGCGCAAAAAGCAATTGCTTCAAGAAGGTGAGCAATACGCCAGTATTTACAATACACTCACACAATTTTTTTGTGCAGATCCAATGCACCATGTCACTGAACAACCTCCTTTGGAAGAATACCTTTTAGAAAATGAAGCAGTTGTGCTGTGCAGCGATGGTTTACATGACATTCTAGAATGCGACCAATGGCCTTTATTACAACCAAATCAGTCACTCAAAGAATGGCTCCTCCAAATCAAAAACAAACTTGCACATTCACAAGCTTATGACAATGTAAGTATCGTCATTGTCCGTTTGTCTCCAGCAACTTAAATCCATGATAGAAAAACCGCATACTTTTTACTTGGGCAAAAATTATGAATCTATTGAATCTGCAAGCAGCAAAAATATTCTGCATGACCACAGGCTACGTTTCTACGTCAAGCTTACAAAGACACCTAAACCTCGGATATAATGAAACAAAACAAATAATTAATACTCTAATCGCTCAAAAACTCTGTGAAGAAACATTCACACCGCATTATGGCTATAAAGTTTTAAAAACTGGAATTACACAATGAAAAATGTCGAAAATTTGCTTCACTCCGTTTCACAAGAACTTAAAGCATTGGACATTGCACGGCAGCGTTATGCTCAACAGCTTGCACCAGATTTTTCTATTTTTAATTATATTTCCACAGATGAAATGATGCTCAGCCGTATGATTGCCGACTTACTCAATCCTAAAGGCGATCATGCTCAAGGGCATGTTTTTCTGTCATTGTTTTTAAAGCAACTGACAAATGCTCCTCACTATTCACTCTTGGACATTCATCGTGCAAAAGTAGACACAGAGGTTTTAACTTTTCGCAGCAGAACACAACGTCGGATGGATATTTATCTTGAAATTCCATATTCAGACGGCACGAATACTTTTGGCATTTGTATTGAAAATAAACCTTATGCTGCAGATCAGCCCAATCAGCTTATCGATTATGCAAAAGAATTAACCCTTGCTCATCAGGATCATTGGCATGTTATTTATTTGACTCAGAACGGGAATGAACCAAGCACTTTCAGTGTTGCACAGTGGACGTTAGAAAATTGGCAACAACAGAATAAATGTACTTTACTTGGCTACCCAACACTTAGTTATTGGTTAATGGCATGTATTTTAGAATCACAGAACAGCAAAGTAACTGCCTTTCTACACACTTTTAGCACATTTATTACTTCACATTTTTTAGGAATTAAGGATATGTCTGAATTCGAATCGATCGAAAAAATTATCCATAACAAACCAGAATATCAGAATGCATTTATGCAAATTTATAAGCATGGCGTTCAAATCAAAACTCAATTAAACAAACAGATTTCAGCTTTAAGGAACTTATTTAATGTTGATAATAAACAGGATAAAGTTCTCATCAATTTTCATGCACGCAATGATTACTCTGAATTGCTAAGTTGCTTATATTTTGATTTAGATGTTAAAAACTTCAAGGTATTCATTGATATTTATGCTTATCCTAATCGTTATGAAGTAATCCTTGCCGAAAGAACTTATGATTTAACTAAGACTTATCAACTCCAAGAAATAATTGAGCAACTTGGATATCAGAATCTAGCCATTACAGACAATAGCCGTTTGCTCCTACAAACTTATTCTCCAGAATCAGATCATCACACAATTCATCATTTTGTCGACAAATTAATTGACCACTTAATAGATTTTCATTTAAACGAAGAGCAAGCACTCGCAAGTGATTAATTTTGAACTTGCACATGCCTATCACTCAAGCGAAAATACATGAAATTTTCCAAGCAGTTTAAGCAATGTCTCAAGCTCTAGACGTACTCGGCGGCATCACGGCCGAACAATTCCTTGCCGAATATTGGCAAAAAAAACCTCTCCTTGTTCGTAACGCACTTTCTGAAATTGAAAATATTTTAGTCCCTGATGATGTTATGGAACTGGCGTTAGATGAAAACATTACCGCACGCCTCATCAAGCAAAAAGATAAAGATCCAAACCAATGGTCAGTCAAATCTTCACCTTTGATAAAAGCAGACTTCCAGAAGATGCCAAAACTCTGGACCCTACTGGTTCAGGCGGTAGATCATTATTCATTTGATCTGGCAGAACTGTGGAAGAAATTTCCTTTTATCCCGCAGTGGCGTCGTGATGACATCATGGTGTCATATGCACAAAAAGGAGGTTCTGTCGGTAAACACTTCGATTTTTATGACGTGTTCCTGGTACAGGGTTACGGCCACCGTCGTTGGCAATTGGGACAAATGTGTGATGCCGAAACTGAATTCGTTGCAGGGCAACCTTTAAAATTACTCCCGGACATGGACGTGAATTTTGATGAGGTGCTTGCCCCGGGTGATTTGCTATACGTACCACCGGGTTTATCGCACTACGGCGTAGCCGAAGACGATTGCCTGACTTTCTCTTTCGGTTTCCGCATGCCGAACGTGGCAGAAATGATGGATCGTGTCAGTGATAAATTTGCTGCAGATCAATTGCTCAAGAACCCGTTGACCGACATTCTGCGTGACAAAATCAGCCCGATTGGTCAAATCACACAGAATGAACTTGAGTACTTAAAAACTGAACTTTTGGCGCAATTGCAAAATCCGGCCGTGCTTGAAGATGCCCTGATGAGCCTGATGTCAGAACCGAAATATCCTGAAAATATTCCAGAGGCGGAAGCTATTGGTACAGGTGACCTGGAAGAAGCGTTGGATCAGGGCTATTCGCTCATGCTCGAGCCGGCATCTCGCCTGCTCTATACTGAAGCTGAAGGTGAATTGCTGTTCTGGGCCAATGGTGAAGGCATTCGTATTTCTGAAGCTTTTGCCCCAATTTTAAAACAGTTGGCGGATGGCGGTTCAGTATTGCTGGATGAAAATCTGTATGATCCAGACATGCTGGAAGACATTGTGAATTTGCTCAATGAATCCATTCTGATGCTGCTACCTGCCGCAGACGAAGAATAAGCAGTACCATAAAGGGGAAATTCATTTTCCCCTTTATTTTATATTGCAGCATTTCAGATATACAGATTAAAATTTTTCAACGTTCCCAAAAGAAAAATCATTATTCATATTCCCGCTTTTTAATTTAATTTGGGGAAAAGTCAAAAATAAAAGAGCTGAAAAATTCTAATTTTTTGCCGATTTTATAAAATGATGGCATAGCCAATGCTATCTAAAAATCAAGGAAAATTGAATTGCTTATTTCAGCTGAACAATCGCCTGAATGATGGTGCAACCCGGCTCAGAAGATAACTTCAATTCCGCCCCTATGCGCTCCAAGCGCATTTTCATACTGCGCATGCCAATACTTAATCCCTGTTGTACTACACTATCCGCATCAAAACCGACCCCGTCATCTTCTATACTCAAAATAAACTGGTTTTCCCGAATATAGACCATCGCTATTTTTACCTGCCTGGCCTGACTATGTTTAATAATATTGGTCAGGCTTTCTTCTAGTACCCGAATCAAGGTGAGACACTGCAAAGCACTCGGTACGGCTTGCCATTCATGCGGGAAAATCCATTTAGAACGAATATCCAGCTCATCCATAAGCTGACTAAAACGATGCCTAACGGGTGCCACCCACAGTATGGGATTGACTGGAATTTTATTGTCTGCAGATGAACCACTATCAATAATTTGCCTGAGGTCATCCCTTAATAATTTAAGCATCGATAAAAATTGCTTGTTTGAAATATTATGTGCACTTTGATC
This sequence comes from Acinetobacter sp. G11, assembly GCF_049808495.1. Classification (NCBI taxonomy): domain Bacteria; kingdom Pseudomonadati; phylum Pseudomonadota; class Gammaproteobacteria; order Moraxellales; family Moraxellaceae; genus Acinetobacter; species Acinetobacter sp. G11. Next base: position 63,858 of record NZ_JBNCAT010000009.1, on the reverse strand, counting down.
CACTAAAATCATCGAGCGCACCAGTGATGCACCTAAACCATCATGCAAATCATGGGATAAACTGATTCTTTCTTGCAGCTTGACATTTTTAAGCTCGAGTTGATGTTTTTCATTCAAACTGGAGCTTAAATCATTACTGACCTGCTGAACTTTCATTTCCAGCTGGGCATTAAATGCTTCAATTTTTTTAACGTTACGTGCCAATCTTGAGCCTAATATAATCACCATAAAAAAGGTGATCACCGGTCCAGTATAGGGAGATAATGGTCGAACATCCGTTACAATCTCACCTGATAATAATAAAAGGTCAAAAATCATAAAAATGACAATAGCGCTTAGGCAAATGGCCAAAAAGATATAATCTGTTCTTTTCGATTGAATGGCTTGGTAACAGACATATAAATAACCGCCCAGAAATACGCCGACATAGATTAAAAATATCAGTCCAAAAACCCAGTAAACGGACTGCTGCGGGGTAAGGAAAATACCTGCAATAATTAGTCCCGTCATTCCTCCAAAAACCGTTTCAACTTTAATAAAGTGCTTCTGGATGAATCTGAATAAATAAATACAGAAACTTAAGACATAAAGAACAAAAAAAGCCAAATTGGCCTGTGCTGCAATTAATACATTGGGATAGGGAAATGTTTCTGTGCTTAGTATATTGGAAATAAAGAGCACCCATAAAAAAGAACTTAAGGCAAACCACCCAAAAGTGCTCTCTTTTCGACGCAAGAGCCAAATCACAAAACAGATCACGCCAAAGGTAATGGATAAAATGAGGTTAATTAAAAATAAAGTTCGACGATTCCATACCTGACTTTGATATGACTCGTAAATGTTTTGTACATTATTAAAAGAAATCTGGCCAATACCCGGAGACTGAAAAGCCAAGCCATTCACATAAATTAAAATTTCATTTTCACCGCTGTTTAATCCCGATATCGGTAAAATCCAGTAACGCGGCATATTCCAGCTTTTTGACAGCGGTTCCTGTAAATGCTTATCTTTCCAGAGTAAATCACCGTTTAAATAAACTTCACCCGCAGAATTAATATAATGAATGAGAAAAGCAATCGGCTCGGCAAGTCTGGCCTGATTCTGGCATGACCAGCTCCATTGAATTTTGTACCACGCTGCTCCATTATAATTTGGCCACCGCTTATTCCATTGATCGGGTAAATCCACAGACTCCCAGCCTTGCTTGGGTAAAATGCTGACAGAACTGGTTTTAACGCTATCAACAGAATGGATGTGCACTGCACATTGTGCATTGATATTTTCAGTTCTTTCTGCATGACTGACTTGACTCAGCAGGCTAAGAACAAAAATTAAAAAATAATGCACAATCAACCGCTTCATAAAATCCCTAAGGATCGTGCTGCACTGACGGCCTTTGTTCTTTTGCTCACCGACAATTTCCGGTAAATATGCTTGATATGACTTTCAACCGTATATTTAGAAACAAAGAGCTGTTCGGCAATTTCCCGGTTACTCATGCCTTGAGCCACCAGATTCAAAATCTCCGTTTCCCGGCCGGTTAACAGTTCCGTATCGGCATCTATGATTTTCTGATCATCCGCTGGGGGTATGATCGCAGCCGATATCTGTTTTAAAATTTCTTGAGCAATAAAAGGGTCAATTGGTGCACCGCCACGTAAAATACTGCGAATAGACAACAGTACCTCTGCATCATCACGTTCTTTCAGGACATAACCTGTCGCACCTGCCTTGATTGCTGAAAATAAGCTTTCCTGAGTACTCCAGGCCGATATCACCAAGATCATGGCATTGCTATCCAGTGCACGCAGCTTTTCAATCAGCTCTATGCCATTGCCGTCAGGAAGTCCCAGATCCACCAAAGCCAGGGAAACAGGTTGCTGCTCTATTTCGGTAAACGCCTGTTGCAAGTTTTTGGCAAAAATGAGCATTTCTTTGCTATAGCCCAGTTCTGTCAATATATTTTTTAACCGTTCTTGAATCAGTCCTTCATCTTCAACAATTAAAACTGGAACGGGTAAAATCGTTTCTAATTCTGACACACACCACCCCCTGTTATAACCGCTGACTATAACGAAAAAAACAATCTCAACGATATCCCTAAAACTAGGTAATTTAATGACTTTTATATTAATAATACATCAATTTTATTTACGATGCTGCTGTCTAGCGGTTTAAATAAACACCATAAAATAAAAACTTTAAAGTTTCAATCGATGATTGATCCATCGTCGATCCATTCAATATTCTGACTATGTTACAGGGTATAACTTACTTTAAATTTAGCTTAACTTGATCAGCTGTAGGCAAAAAAACCGCTGCTTGAGCGGTTTCTTATTTCGGGCTGGATTAGTGACCATATTGCTGGTTTAAGTATTTCACAATTTGTGCCGACTCAAACATTTTCACCCCGGTATTCGGATCAATCAAATAAGGAACCTGAATATCACGTCCCATAATTTCAACGGTCTTTTCACGTTTACCACCGGCCAAGGGTTGATATTTTCCGGGTTTTAAACGCAGTACTGCCGGTCCCATATCCTGCCAGCGCTCTTTGGCCACATTATGGTAAACATACGGCAGCTCGAGCTCGGTTAATAGCGCTCGTACCACACGGGTAAAGGGACTGGCTTCAAAGCCCCATAACTCCAACAATTGCTCCGGTGCTGCACGATCTTTAATTTTCCGGTTAATCCAGACGCCGCGTGCCCCATTAATAATGGTTCCAGCTAAAGCTAGGACAGGAATTTTAGGATAATGGGCAAATTTTTTCGGTGTGGTTCCCGTTCGGCCATAATGCTTAAACAGATAATGGATAATGTCCTGAGATTCATACATCTGAACCCCGGTATTTTCATCAATTAAAAATGGAAACTGGTTTTTGCCACCTTTTTCTTTGACAATTTTCCGGTATTTCTGTCCACCCTTCGGGCAAGGATAAACCTCATAATCCAGATTTAACAAGGTTAAGACTTCACGCACACGACGGCAAAATGGCGAACCTTCAAACTCATAAAGTTTCAGCAATTTTTCAGGCTGCTTGGGAAAAGCAGTACCGCTCACGCCACGTCCACCTTCAGTCAAAGATGAAGCTAAAGCCTGTATCACTTTAATTTGATGATTCACCATTTTTTTATCCTTGTATCTCTGTCTTTATAAATCGACTAATTTTTCTTTTGCCACCACAATGCCGTTGTTGTCAGCATAGATGTAATCGCCAGAACTGATGCTTACACCGCCAAAATACAAAGTTAAATCCACTTCGCCTATGCCTTTGCGATTGCTTTTTTGTGGAATTGCAGCCAATGCATGCACCCCCAGATCCAGTTCAGCAATGGCATCCACATCCCGTACACAGCCGTAAATCACAACACCATTCCAGTGATTCTTAACCGCTGATTCAGCAATCATATCGCCCATCAAGGCACAGCGCATGGATGCGCCACCGTCCACCACAAGCACTTTACCGGTACCATCGGTTGCGAGCAATTCTTTGACACGTGAATTATCTTCAAAACATTTTACGGTGACTGCCTGCCCCCCAAAGCTTTTACGTGCGCCATAACTTTTAAAGAATTTTCCATCCATTGATGGGGTGACCACCTGAATTTCTTTTTCTGGATTGTCATCAAGTAAATCACAGGTTACGAATGCTGGATTAGACACTTTTTATTTCCCTCGTTTGGAATTTTGTATGCGTAAATTATCATAAATTTCAAACTTTTCAGTTTGAGTTTGTGCAGCCTCGACCATAGTATGAGCCACTTGCGCTGCTGTCACTGGCTTATATTTAAATGTATCAGGAACCCAATGCGAGAATTTTTGATACAACTTTTGCGTCATATCTTCCAATAGGCGTCGTTCTGATCGTTCACCCAGTAATAATGACGGGCGCAGAATGGACACATATTCCAGATTTAAGCCTTGGATATGCTGTTCCAGCTCACCTTTGACTTTATTGTAAAAAATTCTGGATTGCGCATTTGCACCTAGCGCACTAATTAATAAAAAGTGGGTCTGGGTCGATTCAAATAAATCGGCAAAATGTGCATTGATTTCATAATCAATAGTATAAAAAATCTGTTTTGAGCCGGCCTTTTTTAGTGTCGTGCCTAAACAGCTAAAGGCATGGCTATAGCCATTTACATCTTCATCGTTCAGTAACAGAAAATCTTGCAGTATAAACTGCTGTACTTTTTTCAGGCTGTTAAGCTTTGGATCTTCATGCCGGACCACAGCGGTAATTTTTTCACAGTCTTGTATCTGGTTAAGCTGCTGCAAAAGTTCCCGTCCCACCAAACCTGTTGCACCAATCACAATTGCACTTTTAATCGATTTAGTCATTTTTTAAGCAATCTCTTTAGGTTATTACTAATGTAACGGTTTCTTTATACTTTTTATGCATCTAAAATGTTGCCGAATCAAGTCAAGACTTGACTTAACGCCATAGTTTAATCACAATATGGCACTTGTTTACGGGCTGGTGATAATTCTTCTGATGAAGGTTTTCAGTTGCAATTTCAGCCCGCCCAGACCAATCTAATTCAAGGAGTGCACGAGTGGCAAACTCTGCTCAAGCTAAAAAACGTGCTCGTCAAAACGTTAAAGCACGTAAACACAACGCAAGCTTACGTTCTATGGTTCGTACTTATCTTAAACGCACAGTAGCTGCAATCGCTGCTGGTGATTATGCTGCTGCTACAGAAGCGTACACAACTGCGGTTCCTGTAATTGACCGTATGGCTGATAAAGGTATCATCCATAAAAACAAAGCTGCTCGTCATAAGAGCCGTTTGAATGCACAAGTTAAAGCTTTAGCTAACTAAGTTGTTGCATTGAAAAAAGCCCGTTTAGGGCTTTTTTTACGCCTATAAAAAGTTATTCAGTCTAAAAATAGCGCATTATAAAAATATAAAGTGCTTCAAAACTTTTATTAAAAACTGTTTTTTAGCCTTACTTTATTCAGGAAGAGAATCCAGATGGCATTTCTTTAAAGCCAATGCTATTTTATTTTTTCCAGGTTCTGGAACTCCCGAATCGACAGCTCATTCACTTGGCCACGCCAAATCCATTTCAGTTTGGATTCTAGAAATACATCACCTTCAAACCAGACAAACAGGCCTTCCATCATTTTTGGCCAGTCTTCCCGGCTAACGGTATTACGACCAGAAATCACCGCAATAATGGCTGCCAAAATAGTATCGTGACTCACGGCCAGACTTAAACCAAAATGATCTTGCGGATGGGTGTTATAAATCAGCTCCAGCACATCGACCACACCGGTTATGGGATGTTTCATTCCAGGCAAGGCATTATTAACAAAACTGTTAATAAAGCCCAAAGCACCCTGTTTCTGAAAATAAGGCCCCGCCTGTTTAATATCCAGCACAAAACTTCCAGGCTCGACCAGCAAGCCTTGCTGGACAATTTCAATATGATGGGTATTTTGTGCCAGCGTACTCGTATCGGCACCCTGAATCATTAAGGCAGCAGTATCGACACAGCGCTGGATCGGACTTGAAATGCAGTGCTGGATGCTACGGTCCGTATTATCAATTAAATAGCTTCCCCACGCCTGTGCCAAGTCACGGCCTTGTTCGGTTAACTGCAAATCATAGCCAGCCAGACCCTGCCCTGTAACGACCTCACGAATAGAATGACGGGTAAACAGGGTAACAGGGGTTTTGGCATCAGGCAGCAAATCGAGTGCCTTCAGCATACTTGTAGGGAGTAGATCTAACGCCATGAAGCAGCCAAAATTAAACATGGGTACATAGCACACTATAGCATGTTAATGCATCAGCTCAATGTATGTTCGCCATAAGTCCTAAGGTCTGGAATGCCAATTTTTTCATCTCGACATTACGAAATGCGATAAAACCACCGTTCAGCAAACTCTCCCGTTGATTATATACAAAAGGTCTGCCCTTAAAATCGACCAGACCGCCCCCGATACGCTCAATCAGACACTGCCCTGCACTGGTATCCCACTCGCTGGTCGGATGGAAACGCGGATACATATCGACTTTCCCCTCCAGCATCATGCAAAACTTATAGGCGCTTCCCGCCCTGAACTCTACAATATCGACCTGCTGTTTCAGGATGTCCAGATATTCGGCATATTTGGGCTTGTTCTGGCTACTTTGACTCAAACCCACCTGAACAGTTTTAGACGGCAAATCATCGACATAGTGCAGCCATTGCCGGGTTTGGATTTCAAATTTTAAAGGTACGCCCTGTTTGGGACAAAAATATATGCTTTGCTCACCCGGTATAGCCAATAGCGCAAAGGTGGTATTGGCACCCTCTACCAGGCTCAGGTTGATGGTAAATTCAGGACGCTTATGCAGAAATTCTTTGGTGCCATCCAGGGGATCGAGCAACCAGAAGTTCTGCCATTGCTTGCGCTGACTGTTGTCACCTTCTTCCGACAATAAAGGGATGAGCGGGAAAGTCTGTTTTAATGCATGGGTGATAAATTCATTGACCCGATAATCCGCCTGGGTGACTGGCGACTGGTCCTGCTTATGCTCCACATCAAAAACTTTACCCGCACAATAGGCCTGATATTCTGCTCGCAAAATTTCACATGCCTGTGTCACAATGGGAACCAACTGTAAAATCAAGGCATCTTGCGGTGCCGTGGTCGCTTTAAACATAGATTACCTTCATATGCCGAATTATTCAGAAAAACCCACCATCATTTTTGATATGGATGGTACCCTTCTTGATCTTGCTTACGATGATTTTATCTGGAATCATCAGCTTCCTATTCGCTATGCAGAACAGCATAACTGTACACTCGAACAGAGTACCCAAGCGTTATTTCAGTTTTACCAGCAACACAATCATACCTTAAATTGGTATTCCACACGCTTCTGGAGTGCAAAGGTAGGGGTGGATACATTGGCCCTGCAACAGGAATTTAAGCACAAGGTGGCTTTACGTCCAGGTTGCATTGAACTGCTGGAATATCTTAAAGCCCACGGCTATGCCTGCTGGATAGCGACCAATGCCGATTGTGAAGGTTTAAAATTTAAACTCGAACAGACCCGGATTGAGCATTACTTTGATGTCATTATCAGTAGTGAAACCATCGGTTATGCCAAAGAGTGCGTCGAATTTTGGCAAAAACTCCATTCACTGCATCCCTTTCAGGTCGAACACACCTATTTTATTGATGACACTGAAAAAGTGCTCAAAGGTGCAGAAAAATTTGGTATCCAGCATTTAATTACCATTGCTCAGCCCTCATCTCAAAAAGAAATAAGGACTGAAAGCTCCTATCCTATTTTACAAGAGCTGACCGATTTAATGGTGATCTTAAAACAAGCTGAGGATCTGAAAAAATATGCCTAATTCTTCTCAACAGAACCATGTTGAAAGTATGCGTGTTGACAAATGGTTATGGGCAGCACGTTTTTTTAAAACACGTTCAATATCCAAAGCTGCCATTGAAGGCGGCAAGGTGCATCATAATGGTGAACGGGTTAAAGTCTCCAAAGATGTTCGGGTTGGGATGGAACTCACCATTCAGCTGGGTTTTGACCGTAAAACCGTCGTCATCAAGGCCTTATCTGCAGTTCGTGGTGCCGCACCGATTGCCCAGCAGCTTTACGAAGAAACCGAAGTGAGCGTTGCAAGACGAGAGTTGATTGCCACCCAAAGAAAGTTGCATAATCTAGCGCGACCTGAACATCGGCCGAGTAAAAAAGATCGAAGACAAATCAGTAAATTCAAACAAGATAATGATCAGCAGTTCGATCAGCACTGGTCATATCATGATTAGAAGCTGTTGATATTTAAGCGTCACATTCTGTCGCATTCGACTGAATTGATATAGTACATAAAGAATGAATCTGTCACTATACTTGGGTGGAACACGTTTGAAAGCAACACATCCACTTAAGTGAATATTTTGGTGACATCGTTTTGAGGTTGTGAGATGGATGATAATAAAAGCAAGGCGCTAAATGCTGCCCTAAGCCAGATTGAAAAACAGTTTGGTAAAAATACAGTAATGCGCCTTGGTGACAATACTGTACAAGCCGTTGAAGCGGTCTCTACAGGTTCTTTAACCCTGGATATCGCACTTGGTATTGGTGGTCTGCCTAAAGGTCGTATCGTTGAAATCTACGGCCCTGAATCTTCAGGTAAAACTACCATGACGTTACAGGCGATTGCAGAATGTCAAAAAGCGGGTGGTACATGTGCCTTCATCGATGCCGAACATGCGCTTGATCCGCAGTATGCCCGCAAGTTAGGCGTAGATATCGACAACCTGTTGGTATCACAGCCTGACAATGGTGAACAGGCCCTGGAAATTGCCGACATGCTGGTACGCTCTGGCGCGATTGACCTGATCGTGGTCGACTCCGTTGCAGCCTTAACGCCACGCGCGGAAATTGAAGGTGAAATGGGTGACTCGCACATGGGTCTGCAAGCCCGTTTAATGAGCCAGGCACTGCGTAAAATCACCGGTAATGCAAAACGTTCTAACTGTATGGTGATCTTCATTAACCAGATCCGTATGAAGATTGGCGTGATGTTTGGTAGCCCTGAAACCACAACGGGTGGTAATGCACTTAAATTCTATGCTTCTGTACGTCTGGATATTCGCCGTATTGGCCAGGTGAAAGAAGGTGATGAAATCATCGGTTCCGAAACCCGCGTAAAAGTCGTGAAGAACAAGATGGCTCCTCCATTTAAAGAAGCCGTGTTCCAGATTCTGTATGGTAAAGGCGTGAACCATTTAGGCGAATTGATCGACCTGGCAGTACAGCAAGAGATCATCCAGAAAGCGGGTGCATGGTATTCTTATCAGGGCGATAAAATCGGCCAAGGTAAAAACAACGTCATTCGCCATCTGGAAGAGAATCCACAAATTGCAGTAGAAGTTGAAAAACTGATCCGTGAACAGCTCCTCACTACCGGTACAGCACCGGCAGAAGACCATGACGAAGCTGAACCAGACTTTTTAGATGCTTAATTTCCAGCATAATAAAAGTTAAACTGTAAAACGCCCTACGGGGCGTTTTACATTTGATGCGATATAGACCACCTTATGAGCAATCCCAAATTTCCCAACATGCTGGATTACCAAGCACTCAAGCAACAATTTGATGAGTCGCCTGGCGAATTGCCCGTCTGTTCGAATCCATCTCAAGACTCAGATGCTTTGCACATTGAAACCGAAACCCGGCCCAAACCCCAAGGCCTGACGGGCACACGCTTACGTTCCTACGCGTTTGCCGTATTGACCCGTAAGGAATACTCGAAGGCAGATTTGATCGAGAAACTTGCACTTTATGCCCTGGATCGCGATGAAGTGCTAAAACTGGTGGATGAACTGGCAAAAGAAAATTATCAGAGTGACCAGCGTGTCGCTGAAATGATGCTGTCGAGCCAGAAACGTAAAGGCAAAGGTCCAAACCGCATCAAGATGGCGTTAAAAGCAAAAAAAATTGATAGTAGTCTGATTCAGGACGAATTGAAAGAAACCGACTGGATTGAACAGGCTTATCAACTGAAAGTGAAAAAGTTTGGTCTGGAGGTTGAAAAAGAGCCAAAACTGAAAGCCAAACAAATACGCTTTTTGATGTATCGCGGGTTTGAAATGGATGCGATTATGCAAGCGATTAGCCGCAAAGCTGAGGATTAATGCCCTGCATTCGTAAAATTCGAAATTTGGGTCAATCCCGCTCACGATATGAATAGTTCGTTAAAAAATAACGACGAAGCTCATCATATTGCGCCAAGTCAATGATTATTGTTTTTAAGCCATGAACCGTTAAATGTTGATCATCTAAAAGATGCCTATAACGCCATAAATGAATGATATAGACGGAAGATAGACGGCAAATTATACTGACAATAATACAATGAAGATTTTAATCTTAAGTGGTTGAAATTTAATAAATAACAATCTTATTAAGATAGAGACAAGCAAAGCCATCACATAGAATATTCGATGTGTAATTTTAAAATATAGAATGATAGATGAGAAAAAAGGAAGGCAGGTTAAATTATTTTTTTAATTATAAATATGGTGGCAACCCTACCAGCAAAGCTTCGGCACATCATAGTTCTACTACCGTTGCTACCTTCCGGTCCTGGCGGAGTTCGTAGAGTACAATTGCGAAGTAACCGGCAGGGCTACCATTGCAAGAACAGAGTATAGAGATTTTTAGTTAACTTGCAAGTACCCCAAGCTGTTTTCCAGCAACATTGCTTTTATTTGATTATTAAAAAAACAATATTGATTAAAAACAGCATTTTTGGATGTTTTTTATCTGCACAATCAATTACTTTAAAACTATGACAAGATTGTAAACACATATTGCATTTCATGGGCCGGACGTTTTTAATGTCGTCATGTCTTTTAAATGGTCACGCTCTAAAATCTTGCGTTTAGAAAGTACCGAAAAATACAAAATGGATGTTTTTATGATGCTCAAACAGCATGCTTTATGTTTACTCACCCTGTTGGGTTCCACTTCACTTTATGCCAATGTCCCGATTGAATCACGCGGCTTGAGTCAAAACAACAGCATTGACCTCAGCGCCAATAATGTCGCCATCAATTCAGGTGCAGCGGTTGCCAATGTACCCACCAATCTGAATTGGCAACTCATGCAGAAAAACCAGCAATTAGAAAATGACCTTCGCACATTGCGAGGAAAAATTGAAGAACAGGACAACGAAATTGAACAGCTGAAACACGAACTGACCAATCGCTATACCGATCTGGATCAGCGGCTCGAACTGCTGCAACAGAAAGTGGATCCAGAAAGTGCAGCTCCTGAGGAGGATAACCAACAGGATACTTCTCCCAGCAGCACAAACAGCCCAGCCCCAGTAGCCTCTAATACCACCGTCAAGCAAGCGGCTTCTGTCCCCGCACAACAGGCTGCTCCTGCCAGTGCTCAACCCTCTTCGGCTGAACTGGATAAAGCCGCCTATACTGTAGCGCTGGATGCTTATAAACAAGGCGGTGCCAAAAAAGCCATTGCTCCAATGCAAAACTTTATCAAGAATAATCCCAATAGTGTCTACATCAGTAACGCTTATTTCTGGCTCGCTGAATTTAATCTGGCCATTGAACCGACCAATTATGCAGAAGCGAAAAAGAACTACAATATTGTGGTCAATCAATACCCCAATTCTGCAAAGGCATCACGCTCTTTATATCAACTCTACAATATAGCCAAAGATGTCGATCACAATACAACGCTTGCCAACCAGCTTAAAACCAAACTGCAAAAAAATTATCCCAAATCTGAAGAAGTGGGATATTTAAAACAATAAAAAAAAGACACCTTAACAGGTGTCTTTTTATAGCAATAGATTCGATTAACGAACAATACCGCGTTTGGATTGCTCTAAAGAATCAATCAACAGCTGTGCTTCTGGCGCTTCTGGCAAAATATCTTCACGAATCTGCTGAATTGCCTGTTCAGTGGTTAAACCTTCTTTATAAATCAATTTAAAGGCTTGACGTAATGCCTGGATGACATTTTTAGACCAGCCTTTACGACGCATGCCTTCAACATTCATTGCAAAAGCATGCGCTGGATTACCAGATACCATGACATAAGCAGGCACATCTTTTAAAATTAACGAAGCACCACCAATCATGCTATAAGAATCGATTTTGCAGAATTGATGAATACCCGAGTTTCCACCAACAACCACATAATCGCCAATATGTACATGCCCAGCAATACCGACATTATTGGCAAAAATATTATGATCGCCCACCACACAGTCATGTGCAATGTGAGTATTGACCATCAATAAATTATGGCTACCAATTTTGGTAAGTCCTTGATCTTGAACAGTACCACGATGCAAGCTGCTATGCTCGCGAATTGAGTTATGATCGCCGATTTCAAGCCAGGTTTCTTCGCCAGCATATTTTAAATCCTGACAAACTTCACCCACACTCGCAAACTGGAATATTTCGTTGTTCTTCCCAATACGAGTATAGCCACCAACCACTACATGTGAATGCAGCTTGGTGCCCTCACCAATGGTGACCTGTGGCCCAATAATACAATAAGGACCAATTTGTACATCTGCAGCAATGACTGCAGATGAGTCAATAATGGCGGTTGGGTGAATTAAATCGTTTTTACTCATGCCTGCTCTATTTTCTGATGCGAAACCATAATTTCCGCGGTTGTTGCTACAACGCCATCCACTGTGGCTATACAATTATATTTGTAAATGCCACGTTTGTGCATAACCAATTCTGCTTTTAATACCAATTGGTCACCAGCAACGACCTGTTTTTTAAAACGGACTTTTTCAGCGCCCGCAAAAAGAAACAATGAACCTGGACCCGGTTTTTCATTATTCATGATAAAGCCAAGTATACCAGAGACTTGAGCTAATGCTTCAACAATCAAAACACCTGGCATAATCGGATAATCCGGAAAATGTCCCTGTAAAAACTCTTCGTTGATTGAAACATTCTTATAGCCCACAATGCCATTATCAGTCACTTCAACAATACGGTCGACCAATAAGAAAGGATAGCGGTGAGGTAAATATTCACGAATTTGTTGAATGTACATTGGCAATTCAGGCTTCGTAAATGCAGCAGTATTCGACTCAGTCATCATAATCTATTTACGCTTAAAAGTTGATTCAAGGGACTCGATTTGAGCCTGTATATGATCAAGCCGTTTGAGTAATTGGGTCAATGGCACATCTGCTAATTGTTTAAAGCGTACCGCAGCCCGTTTCCAGTGCAAACTTTCCAGCATTGGTGTACCTGAAGAATAGCTTCCCGCCTCAGAAATACTTTTTGTGACCATTGACATCCCGGTAATCGTCACGTTATCGGCGATATTAATATGGCCTACTACCCCAACTGCCCCAGCCAATACACAGTTTTTGCCAATTGTGGTACTTCCGGCAATACCACATTTTGCAGCCAGGGCTGTATTTGCACCAATTTTTACGTTGTGGGCAATTTGCACAAGATTATCAATAATAACCCCATCTTCCAGAATAGTGTCATCGAGTGCACCGCGGTCTATGCTGCAATTTGACCCAATTCGGACATCATTACCGATTTTAACTGAACCCAATTGTGCAATACGATGCCATTTACCTTGGTAAGGCGCAAAACCGAAGCCTTCTCCGCCAATCACGGTATTGGCATGAATACGGACACGGTCACCGATTTTTGTATCACCGGTTATAGTGACATGTGAATCAATAAAGCAGTGCTGACCTATTTCAACATCATCATCAATTTTAACGTGTGACTGAATAATGGTATGATCACCCACTACGCAATGCTCACCAATAACAACATAATGCCCGATATAGGCACTATCGGCGATCATGGCTGAAGGATGAATTTGTGCTGTACTTTCTATTCCCTGATGCTGATTTTTCTTTTCAAATACATGGGTCAGGATGGCAAAAGCAAGATAAGGATTATCCACTACAATAAAATTATTGTGCGTATCTAACTGATTTTTTAGAGTTGAAGTAACAATCAAGGCACCTGCTTTTGAAGCACGTGCCTGATCCAGATATTTATCAGCGTTTACAAATGCAATATGTTTCGCTTGAGCCGCATCTAAGCTGGCCAATCCTTCCAAGATTAAATCAGATTGACCTACGTGCTCGCCTTGTACTAAACGGGCGAGATCTTCTAAGCGAAATTGTTTAGGATTCATTGATTACTTAATAACGTTAACCTTTTGAATCATTTTATCAGTTAAATCATATTTAGGGTCATAAGCAAGCGCGGAATTTTTATTCAAAACAATATCCAAGTTGTTTTCTTTACGCAATTGTTCTGCTACTTGCTTGACTCGATCCCCTAAAGTCTTGTTCATCAGCTGAATAGTAGATTGAACGGTTGACTGTACACTTTGCTGCAGCGTATTAAACTCTTTTAGCTGCGTCTGAAATTGTGCAGACATTTTCTGCTTTTCAGCATCGGATAAATTAGGCGTTTGCTGAGCACGTTGCTGTAGAGCTTCCAGTTCTTTTGCCAACTGTTCCAGCTTGGTGGTTTGCGGCTTGACCTTTTGCTGCAAAGAAACGTTCTGCTGTTTTAAATAGGTGCTGTTTTCGACCACTCTTTCCAGATCAACCACACCATAACCAGCGGCATGTACCACTGAGGTACTTGCCAAACCAGCAAAAACCAGGCTCATTAATATTTTTTTCATGCAAATATCCTTTTTTAAACCCATTGAAGGTCGCACTTAGAAAGTACGACCAATCTCAAACTGGATATTTTTAGTATTATCGCCGTCTTTTTCATTTAACGGATAAGCATAGCTGAGAGATAATGGCCCAATCATGGTAATCCAGGTAAAACCTGCACCTACGCTATAACGCATATTGCCTGCATCAAAGCCGAAGTTATCTTCACAATACTGTTTCGCATTGACTTGAGTATTACTCGAATTCAGGTATAAGTTTCCTTTTGGAATATCACACTGAGTATCAAATACCTGTGCACCTTCAGCAAACAGCACTGGACGAACCTGACGTGTCCAATCCCCTTTAAATGGTAAAGGGAGTGCAAGCTCGGCACCAAATTGAACTAGAGCATTACCGCCCACTTCTTCAGGATCATAATCTTGGGTTTGAGTTTCATTAAAGGTCACGCCAGGATATTTAGGACCTAATGTACTGTTGTCATAACCACGAACCGAGCCAAAACCGCCGGCATAGAAGTTTTTATAGAATGGCAGGTCATTACCATAGCCCAGCTTACCATAACCACGCAGTACAAAGCCCTTACCTAAAGGCTGGAAAGCCTGGGCATCATAAGTGATTTTTTGATATTCCACATCACTGCCTGGCAATGCAATTTCACCATTCACACGATGTGACATACCTGATGTCGGGAAGACAGGTCGGTTTAAAGTATTGTAAGACCAACCTAAATTGAGATTATAGGTTAAGAAATCACCATTGAACTTGTTATCAAATGGAAGTTCTGATCCTGCAGGACAAGAAAATAGCCCTGTTGCCGGATCTTGAACTAGAGCAACACTACATCCAGTACCTGTACCAGTCGCTTTACCGCCATTCGCTAACAAATAATCGCGAACGTAAGTCGAAACGTATGGACCAGTCGTTACTTCTGTCTGGTCGATATTTAAACCTGCACTGACACTCTGGTTTTCATCAATTGGATAACCAAAGTTGATCCCGCCACCAAAACTGTCCGTCACATAGTTATTGACGTTATAGTCATTATCCAGCTTGGTTTTACGGTAGTACATGTTATAACCGCGACGCACACCATCAATGGTGAAGTACGGATCGGTTACACTTAAATTATAATAATCTTGTGTTTCTGAACGGGATAAATCAATCGAAACGCTATTACCCGTCCCCAGGAAGTTGGTTTGACTTAAGCCCGCCTGGAAGGTTACACCACCACTTTGCGAGAAACCGACTGCCAGTGTACTGGTCCCTGAATGCTGCTCTTCAACATTGACGTTCAGATCTACCTGATCAGGGACATTCGGAATACGTGCCGGTTTAATATCAACCGTTTTAAAGAAACCTGTACGCTCCAGACGGACTTTAGACAAATCAATTTTTTCATTGCTCGCCAATGCACCTTCCATCTGGCGCATTTCACGACGCAATACTTCATCGGCAGTTTTGGTATTACCGGTAAAATTGATACGACGCACCGTAACTTGTTGACCCGGATTAATATAATAATTCAAATCAACCAGTTTGGTTTCTTTATTAATTTCAGGAACAATATTGACTTCAGCATAGTAATAACCGGCATTACCATACTTGCGCAGTAATAGCTGTTTGACTGCATTGACTTTTTCTTGCGAATAAATTTCGCCATCTTTATAAATTTGCAGCGCTTGTAATTCTTCAGGCTGGTAAAGCGCATCACCCAAGAACTTGCTTTGGCCAAATTTGAATTGCTCGCCTTCATCTACAGACACTTCGACAAAGATATTCTTTTTATCTTCACTCAAGTTCAAACTTGAGTTGGTGATATTGAAATTGATATAACCCTTGTTTAAATACAAGGCACGCAAAGCTTCAAGGCTGGCTGCCATCTTTTCACGCGCATAACGGTCATTCCGGGTAACAATTGAACTCCAGCCGCTTTCTTTAACCGCAAAAGCCTGCTTGATTTCGCTTTCTTTAAAAACGGTATTGCCAATAATGTTGATATCAACAACTTTGGCTGCCTTACCTTCAACAAAATCAATGGTTAAATCAACACGGTTATTCGGTCTGGCAGTCGTGATTACCTTAACATCGGCATCGTAACGACCTTGCTGCATATACTGCTGTTCAAGTTCAGTTTCGATGGTTTGCAAAGCAGATTTTTTCAAAACCTCGCCTTCTGCAATCCCCATCTTTTTGAGCCCTTCTTCCAAGGCTTCTTTAGGAATAAGTTTATTTCCCTTAAACTCAACCTTGGAAATAACCGGACGTTCGACTACGGTAAAAACGAGCGTATCTGCTTGTTGTGATGCCTTGATATCGTCAAACAGGCCTGTGGCATACAAGGCACGAATGGCATTTGCTATGGTTGCATCATTGACACGATCGCCAGCATTGACAGGCAACATCCCATAAACATTTTCTGGCGTTAAGCGAACAAGTCCGTCAATTTTGATATCGCGGACAATGAATTCATCTGCTGCATATACTTGTTGTACTGCTGCCATTGCACTAACGAGTGCCAAAGGCATAAATAAATGTGTGTGCTGCATGCCAGTCTTTTCCGATGTTAATTTATTACATATGTACGTTGTTATAAACGCATGAAGTCATTGAATAATGCAAGGAGCATCATGCTACCGAGCAGTACCATACCAATTTTTAAACCAACCAATTGTATTTGTTCAGAAACAGGTTTACCACGAATTAACTCAATCACATAGTAAACTAAATGTCCACCATCCAGCATTGGTATGGGCAATAAATTTAAGATACCCAAACTCACGCTCATTAAAGCCATAAATGAGATAAATGTTTGCCAACCCATTTCCGCACTTTGCCCTGCGACTTTAGCAATAGTGATTGGTCCAGATAAATTGTCCAGCCCAATTAAACCACGTACCATTTTGACGATCGAATTCAAGATCATACCTGAAATTTGACCTGTTTTATCAACAGCCATCACCAGTGCTTCAGTCGGGCTGTATTGAATGGTTTGCTTATATTCTTCCGGAATGGTTATTTTTCCAGGGGTATTTTGCACACCTAGCATACCTGAAACATTACCCATGCTGTCACGTTTGGCTTTTGGCATCACCTCTAAATGTACCAGTTGATTTTGACGTAATACATCTATTTTTAATAATTTTTCCGGGGAAGCCTGGACAACATTCACAACATCGAACCAGTCATTCATTTTCACGCCATCAATGGCCACTATTTTATCGCCTTCTTTCATTCCTTGACGAATGGCCGCACCATCTTCACTCAGCTTACTGACCACGGGAGCAATATATGGACGGTATGGCAAGAAGCCTAAACTGTCTAATGCAGACTGGTTCTGATTTTTGAGGAAGTTCTGGATAGGCAAGTGAAAGGTTTGCAACTGACCATGACGGTCTGCCTGAATTTCAATTGAACCGGTTTCACCAACGCGGTCCACCAAAGCAAAATTTAACTTTTCCCAGGTTGTAACTGGCGTTCCGTCAACTGTTGTAATTTTGTCACCAACCTGCATTTGAACTGTCGCAGCCGGTGTATCCGGTAACACTTTACCTACACGAGTGTTCAATTGTTCTTGCGATGGAATAAACAAAACCCAGAACAATAACACTGCAAAAACCAGATTGATTAGCGGCCCTGCAGCAACAATCGCAATCCGTTTCCAAGGATGCTGACGGTTGAATGCCTTGGGTAAATCCTCTTCAGCAACACTGCCTTCCCGTTCATCTAGCATTTTCACGTAGCCACCTAATGGCAAGGCTGAAAGCTGATATTGAATGCCCGATTTTTTTGAGGTCCACTTGAGCAATGTAGGACCAAAGCCAATGGAATAAACTAAAACTTTAACACCCAGTTTACGGGCAACAATATAATGTCCAAACTCGTGAATCGCAATGAGCGGTCCCAGGAGTAAAATTGCTGCCACAATAATAAACAAGGCACTCATATTTTAGCTTCCTTTATTGATGACAATTTGCTGGGCAGCAGAACGGGCCATTTGATCGACCTGTAAAATACGTTCAATCGATTCTGCAGCGCCACCTTCAACCTGATTTAGAGTCTGTTCCACCACTTGAGAAATTTCTGTAAAGCCAATGTCATTTTTCAAAAAGGCAGCTACAGCAATCTCATTGGCAGCATTTAGAATTGCAGGAGCCAAGCCACCCGTTTGCATGGCTTGACGCGCAAGCTTTAATGCCGGAAAACGCAGTGTATCAGGTTCCTGAAAATCCAGTTGCTGATTGGCAAACAGGTTGAGTGCGGGCACTTGGGTTTGAATACGCTCTGGCCATGCAAGTGCATGCGCAATTGGCGTACACATATCAGGATTGCCCATTTGTGCCAAAGTCGACCCATCCACATATTGAACCATAGAATGAATAATACTCTGTGGATGTACCACCACTGTTACAAACTGTTCTGAAATTGCAAAAAGATGACAGGCTTCAATCAGCTCCAAGCCTTTATTCATTAAAGTTGCTGAATCAACAGAAATTTTCTGCCCCATAGACCAGTTCGGATGCTTGCAGGCCTGTGCAGGCGTCACGCTTTGCAGTTGCTCCAGACTATGGTTTAAAAATGGTCCGCCAGATGCAGTCAGCAGAATGCGCGACACACCCTGTTTCGGCTGTCCATTGCGCTCTGCCTGAAAATAACCCGCAGGCAAGCACTGGAAAATAGCATTGTGTTCAGAATCAACAGGTAACAATTCAGCCTGATAATCATGTGCTGCCTGCATCATGATGTCACCGGACATCACCAGGGCTTCTTTATTGGCCAGCAAGACACGTTTTCCGGCTTTAACCGCAGCCAAGGTCGGCAATAAGCCTGCAGCACCGACGATTGCCGCCATCACCACGTCCACATCTGCATGTTCGGCAACAGCAATCAAGCCTGCTTCATCGGTTAAAATTTCAATATCAGTTAAGCACTGATCATGAAAATATTGCTGTAATTCCTTAACCTGACTGGAAGGAACAACCACGACTTTTGGTCGGTACTGTTTGCATATTTCAACAAGCTCTAAAATTCGGCTATGCGCCGTGACTGCAAAAACAGAATACTTTTCAGGATGCTGTTGCAGAACTTTTAAGGTACTTTGACCAATTGAACCCGTTACACCTAATATACAAACAGATTGTGACATCTATAGATCTACACCAATAAATTTTAAAATATACATGCCTGCGGCAAAAATTGGAGCAGCAGCAAGCAATGAATCAATACGGTCAAGCACCCCACCATGCCCTGGCAGAATACGACCTGAATCTTTAATTCCAGCACGACGTTTGATCATGGATTCAAAAAGGTCGCCCAGAACAGAACTGAATACCGTAACCACAGATAAAATTAAAAATAAAATATGTTGTGCCAGGGTTAAATCCAAATATAGGATTTCTACTGCCACAACAATCAGCATGGCGGTAAAAATACCCCCGTACAAACCTTCTACCGATTTATTGGGACTGACATCCGGAGCCAGTTTTTTCCTGCCCAGTTTACGCCCAACAAAATAGGCACCGCTGTCTGCCCCCCATACCAGTAAAAACAGGTACATGAGCCACCATGGCGAGCTATGCCATACAGAGAAAATTGCGGTGACCGCAGCAGAAACCAGAATAAATCCAATAATCTTTAAGCTGGGATTGTACCACCCATCATAGTCTGGATATGATTTAACCCAAAAGATACTGCAGATCCAGCAAAGAATGGAAGCAGCCCAAAGCAGCAGAGCGATATCATTAAAATACAATGCTAAAGTTGCTAAAGCAGCAGTGGCAAGTCCATAAACCCAAGCTAGAGGCTTAACAAGATTTTTATTTTTTCTTGGCATAAGCTTAAACCACTCATACCCTGCAACCCCTGCTGCAACAATCATCAGCATAAACATTGGATACTGAGACTGTGTAGCAAACATACAACTCAGTACGACTGCTACCAATACCAATGCGGTTATAATCCGCTCTAACATTTATTAATTCTCAAGTTTCTCTTGTTGGATTTGCTCTGAAGTTTTACCAAAACGACGTTCACGCCCAGCAAAGACCGCGAATGCATCATCTAATTCTTCTACGGTAAATTCAGGCCACAAGGTTGGGGTAAAATATAGTTCAGCATATGCCGCTTGCCACAGCAAGAAATTCGACAAGCGATAATCACCCCCTGTACGGATCAGTAAATCCACAGCAGGCAAATCGGCCATGCAGACATGCTGCCCAAACAGTTCAGCATCAATATCTTCAAGCGCAACTTTTTTCGCCAGCACGTCTGCCGCAATCTGTTTTGCAGCCTGAGCCATATCCCACATACCACCATAACTGATGGCAATGGTTAAAGTCATGCTGTCGAACTTAGCAGTCCTTTGTTCAGCTTGCAACATTAACTCGCGTAAACGGTCAGACAAACGTGAACGGTCGCCAATAAAACGCAAGGCGATATTGAATTTTTCCATCCGTGGCAATTGCTCATGTATGGTTTCTTCCAACAATGCCATGAGTAAATCGACCTCAAACTGAGGACGATTCCAGTTTTCACTGGAAAATGCAAAAACGGTTAATGCTTGAATGTGATTTTTTCTACAGTGCTCAACAATCGGATCCAGGACATTCTTCCCTTCACGATGGCCTGCACCTTTTTGCATTTGCTTTTTTTTTGCAAAACGATTGTTGCCATCCATGATGATGGCAACATGTTTTGGAAGAAGCATACTGTCTTCTGATACGGTCATTAAATCTTAGACCTTCATCAATTCAGCTTCTTTAGCAGCCAGACGCTTTTCAACTTCAGCAACAAATTTATCGGTGATTTTTTGGATGTCATCACCTGCACGGCGCTCATCATCTTCAGAAATTTCTTTTTCTTTCAACAATGCCTTGATGTCACCCAATACGTCACGACGAATGTTACGGATGGCAACTTTGGCATTTTCCGCTTCATTACGTGCCACTTTCTGCATGTCACGACGTGTTTCTTCAGTCAGTGCCGCCATCGGTACACGAATCGCGTCAGCAGTAATCGGGTTAAGACCCAAGTCCGATTCACGGATCGCTTTATCAATTGCAGAGACCATGTTACGTTCAAAAGGTTGAACCAACAAGGTACGTGAATCTTCAACACCCACGTTCGCCACCTGGTTTAATGGCACATCCGAGCCATAGTAAGGAACCATAACACCGTTTAAGATTGATGGATGCGCGCGTCCTGTACGAACCTTGGCAAAACCATGCTCCAAAGACTCAAGCGTCTTGTTCATACGGTCTTCAGCGTCTTTTTTAAGATCGTTAATCATGTGATCTTCCTTACTTAATTCTAAGAGATGTAATAACTAAATAGCGTGTAGTATAAAGAGCTTTCAGGCTCACGTACATTAATTCGTAACGTGAGTCCCTTCTTTTTCACCCATAACGACTGAAAGCAATGAACCTGCTTTGTTCATGTCGAAAACTTGAAGTGGCACATTATGGTCACGGCACAGGCAGATTGCAGTCAAGTCCATCACACCCAATTTTTCATCAAGTACCTGATCGAAAGTCAGGGTTTCATATTTCACCGCATCATCGTATTTGCTTGGGTCTTTATTATAAACACCATCCACTTTGGTTGCTTTCAAGATCAGGTTGGCTTCAATTTCAATACCACGCAAGCAGGCTGCTGTATCTGTAGTAAAGAACGGATTACCTGTACCAGCAACAAATACGCAGACTTCACCTTGAGTCAGATGACGAATCGCATCACGGCTAGAATAAGACTCAACCACAGCACCAATTGGAAGTGCAGACATTAAACGGGTTTTGATGTTACGGCGTACCAAAGCATCACGTAATGCCAAGCCGTTCATCACGGTAGCCAGCATACCCATCTGGTCACCGGTTACACGGCCAACCAGACCGTCTTTTTGCAACTGGCTGCCGCGGTACAGGTTACCACCGCCTACCACGATACCCACTTGTACACCCAAACCAACCAAGTGAGCAATCGCTAAAGACATTTGATCAAGCACAGTTGCATCAATACCCATGTCTTTATTGCCAGCTAATGCTTCACCCGACAGTTTCAATAAAATACGTTCATAACGGGGCTTTTTTGAGTCCAACATCAGGAAATCTCCGAATCTTCCAATATCTAAATTTTTTTTCGTATATTTCAACTACAGATTTAAGCTGATTTAATCTGAATTAACTTTGCATATAAATCATATTCATCTGCATCAGTAATTTCGACTTCAAGCAAATCGCCGGCTTTTATCTGGCCTTTATCAATGTCTTCCACAAAGACATTGCCATCAATTTCAGGCGCATCGGCATACGAACGAGCCACAGCAACCGGGAATTCTTCTTCCAGATCATCAACCAGTACGGTCATGGTTTGACCAATACGTTTTTGCAGTTTGGCTGCAGAAATTTCCTGCTGTACTTGCATGAAACGCTCATAGCGATCTTGCTTGATTTCTTCCGGCACATGATCCGGCAAGTCATTTGCTGTCGCACCCTCAACTGGTGAATAAGTAAAGCATCCGACGCGATCAAGCTGGGCTTCTTTGAGCCACTCTAACAAAATTTGGAAATCTTCTTCGGTTTCCCCCGGGAAACCCACCACGAAGGTTGAACGAATCACCAGATCCGGACATTTTTCACGCCACAATTTTAAACGCTCCAGTGTATTTTCACTGTGCGCCGGACGTTTCATCAGTTTCAAAATTTTAGGGCTGGCATGCTGGAATGGAATATCCAGGTAAGGCAAGATTTTACCTTGTGCCATCAAATCAATGACTGCATCCACATGCGGATATGGATAGACATAGTGCAGACGCACCCAGATGCCTAACTGACCCAATGCTTCACACATGTCATAGAATTTGGTTTTTACCGGCTGGCCGTTCCAGAAATCCAACTTGTATTTTGTATCTACACCATAAGCGGAAGTATCCTGAGAAATAACCAGGACTTCTTTCACACCTGCACGCTTGAGCGCTGCTGCTTCTTCAAGTACAGAACCGACTGGACGTGATACCAGGTCACCGCGCATGCTTGGAATAATGCAGAAGGTACAACGATGATTACAGCCTTCGGATATCTTTAAATAGGCATAATGTTTTGGAGTTAAGCGGATACCCTGTTCAGGTACAAGGTCAATAAATGGATTATGCTTTGGTGGTTCAGGCACGTACTGGTGTACGGCTTCCATCACTTCCTGATATGCTGCAGCACCCGTCACTTTGAGGACATTCGGGTGCATCTGGCGAATTTTGTCTTCATCTTTACCCAAACAGCCAGTCACAATCACACGACCGTTTGCGCTCATGGCTTCGCCAATCGCATCTAAAGATTCTTGTACTGCAGATTCAATAAAACCACAGGTATTCACAACAACTAAATCGGCACCGTCATAATCCGATGCCACATCATAACCTTCAGTCTTTAACTGAGTTAAAATTCGTTCGGAATCTACCAATGCCTTAGGACAACCTAAAGAAACAAAACCGACTTTGGGGGATTTCATGAATCTGCGCTCCACTATAATGCGCGTATTGTATGTCTTTTCGAATCATAAAAACAGGTGAAAACCCGACTCTTTGTATTACGCACCAAAATATGTCTATATTTTTACCAAATATTTTAAACGCACCATTTTGGTTCACTAATGATTTTATTTCTATTACTATGGAATTGAAATTCTGTTATCAAAAACAAAAAAGCACACTTTTATAGCGACAGAATTTATATTTTTACCCATGCTCAAAGTTGGCGTGCATTTTGCTTTATTTCGACAACGTTTAACTCGTTGAATGTCCCATAACAGGGAGAAATGACAAGAAGTGCAGATGCCATTGCGCTATTTTAACACAGGATGCTTTCGCAAATGGATCAACCCGTCGCTATCGACTACCGCCTTTTAGTGGATAATTTAACCACTGCGATTTTATTGGTCGACAGTCATCTGAACATTTTTTATTTGAATTCTTCTTGTGAATCTTTGTTCGACATCAGTTTACTGCGTGCGGCGGGGCAGCCGGTGTTAAATTTGCTGCATATGCCAGATGATGAGTTTAATACAGAAGAAGCCTTACTCAATACCTTTAAAACCGGACAACCTTATACGCGTCGTGAAGCAGCCATTAGCGTCAACTTTAAAGATATACATGTGGATTACACCGTATCTCTGATTAATTCACAGAAACCCTATCATCCGCTGCTCTTGATTGAATTGAACCAGATTGACCGGATGCTGAAAATATCCAAAGAAGAAAACCTGATTCAGCAACATCAGGTCGCCAGGCAGCTGATTCGTGGCGTCGCCCATGAAATTAAAAACCCTTTAGGCGGCATCCGCGGCGCCACCCAGCTCTTGGCACGCAGCCTGAATGATCCGCAATATGAAGAATTTACCGACATTATTATCAGTGAAGTAGACCGTTTACGTAATCTGGCCGACACCATGCTGGGTTCCCGCCAGCTACCAAGTTATGAACTGGTCAATGTGCATGAACCTTTAGAACGTGTGCGTTCACTGATTACCAATCAGACCAAAAAGAAAATCAAAATTACCCGGGATTATGATCTGTCCTTGCCCGAAGTCTTAGCGGATCGTGACCAGCTCATTCAAGTCATGCTCAATATCAGTGTCAATGCCGTACAAGCCATGATGGAAAATAAGGAATTCTTTGTTGATCATCAGCCGGAACTGATTTTAAGAACCCGGATTCAGCGCCTTGTCACCATTAATGGGGTGTTAAAGCGTTCGGCAGTTCGTATTGATATTGAAGACAATGGTCCGGGTGTGCCTGAAGAAATCCTGGAATCGGTATTTTATCCATTAGTCACAGGACGTGCTAAAGGCACCGGGCTCGGTTTGAGCATTGCACAAAACATCATGCATCAACATAGCGGAATGATTGAATGCCAATCCGTTCCGGGAAAAACAGTATTTAGCTTATATTTACCTTGGGAGTCTAACCATGTCGCGAAATAAAATATGGGTCATTGATGATGATCGTGCCATGCGCTGGGTTTTGGAAAAAACCTTCAAAGAAGAAGGCTTTGACGTAACCAGCTTTGAAGAGGCACAGTCTGCACTGGATCAGCTCAGCATAGATGCCCCCGATGTGATTCTCACCGACATTCGCATGCCAGGCATCGATGGTCTGACTTTCCTGGGCAAAGTCAAAGGCACGCATCCTGATTTACCGGTCATTATCATGACTGCGCATTCAGATCTGGAATCTGCTGTTTCCAGCTATCAAACCGGTGCTTTTGAATATTTACCTAAACCGTTTGATATTGATGAAGCCCTGGCACTGGTCAACCGCGCCATCCTGCATATTGCCAAATTGCAGCAGCAGGAATCTGCCAAAGTCACCCCGGCCATTCAGTCGACTGAAATTATTGGCGAATCGCCTGCCATGCAGGAAGTATTCCGTGCCATTGGCCGTTTATCGCAGTCGCACATTACGGTCCTGATCAACGGTGAATCGGGCACAGGTAAAGAGCTGGTGGCACATGCGCTGCACCGTCATTCGCCACGCAGCAGCAAACCTTTTATTGCCCTGAATATGGCAGCCATTCCGAAAGACCTGATTGAAACCGAACTTTTCGGTCATGAAAAAGGTGCATTCACCGGTGCCAACTCGCAGCGTCAAGGCCGTTTTGAACAGGCCAATGGCGGCACGTTATTTCTAGATGAAATTGGTGACATGCCCTTTGAAACCCAGACCCGTTTACTGCGTGTTCTGGCAGATGGCGAGTTTTATCGTGTTGGTGGACATATCCCAGTTAAGGTCGATGTGCGTATTGTCGCGGCAACGCATCAGGATCTGGAAAAACTGGTACATGACGGACGCTTCCGCGAAGACTTGTATCATCGCCTGAATGTGATCCGTATCCATATTCCCAAACTAGCCCATCGCAGTGAAGACATCCCTATGCTGGCGCAGCACTTCTTGGCCCGTGCGGGTAAAGAACTGGGCGTAAATCCTAAAATCTTGCGTCCAGAAACCCAGGAATACATGCAACAGCTACCGTGGCAAGGCAACGTGCGTCAGCTCGAAAATACCTGCCGCTGGCTGACTGTCATGATTACCGGACGTGAAGTTTATCCAGAAGACCTGCCTTCGGAACTGAAACAGATTCCAATTCAGCGTTCAGGTGAAGATGCACAGTCACACAGTACCTTTGACCGCATTTCACTGCATCACTGGGATGAGCTATTGGGTCAATGGGCCATCCAGAAACTGAAAAATGGTGAGATGAAGATTTTGGACATTGCCACACCAATGTTCGAACGCACTTTAATTACTGCAGCTTTACAGCAAACCCGTGGTCGCAAGCGCCATGCTGCGGAATTGCTCGGCTGGGGACGCAACACCCTGACGCGTAAACTGAAAGAGCTAGGCATGGATACTGCCGATGATGATGTAGAAGAAGAAATAGAAAGCTAAACTTTTCTGTCCATAAAAAAGCGCCTCAGGGCGCTTTTTCATTATTGGGTTTTCAAGGGGTCAATATACTTATGCGGTAAAACCTACATAGCGGAAATATCCCTCAATCCCTAGATCAGATTTAAAAATCAAATAATCGGGATAAGTTGATTTGACAATTTCGGCAAACATATTCACCTGATCATCATGGGCATGCAGATCATCCACAGAACGCGGCATAGTTTGCTCAAATTCATCAGTCATATATTCAAAGCCAATATCCATAGCGATAAACAATACATGCTCGCAGGGTTGTATATATTGCCCTTCTGCCCAATTGATCACGTGCTGCTGACAGTGTGGACATTGGATATTATCTGTGGCTTGAATATCGAGTTCGATCAGTTGATAGCTCATAACATTTTAAATTCAGTTTTCTATCCAACCATATTAACAAACTCAAAAGTGAATCCTTAAAAATAATCAACAAAAAAGGAAATCCTCAAGATTCCCCTTTTTAAAGCGTTATGCTTTTATTTATGTGCTGCTTTATAACGCGAGAGTGCAGTTACTGCTACTGCCGAGATAGCCACGGCAGGTAAACTTGCCATTAAAATCCCCGTGGTTCCCAAACCGATTGCCAAGATTTTTCCTGTCAGTAATGGTCCTGTCATTGCACCTAATCGGCCTAAAGAAATCGCACTGCCTACGCCTGTGACTTTACCTGTACCCGAATAGAAAATTGGGGAAATACCATATAGAATTGATTGTCCGCCTGTCGAGAAAATCCCGCCCATAAACCCTGCCAGAATAAGTACTGGAATAGAGGTAGAGGTAAATAACAATACAAGGGCAATAAATAAACCAGTATAGATAATTGCCGCCATCTGCCACAATTTTAAACGGTCCAGCAAATAACCCAAAGCCAGAGTACCAATGACAGCACCTACCTGGAATACCAGCATCACCATGAAAGCCTGTGGCTTTTCCAAACCTTGTTCCATCAGCAGATTAGGTAACCAGCTAATCAAGATATAATTGATCATCAGGGTAAAGAAGAAACCCACCCAAAGCGGCATCGTATATTTATATTGCTGATGCTTAAATAATACCTGCACCATAGATGGAACAGCTTCAGTCGCAGTTTGCTCAACAGCGACTTTCTTAGGTTTGTCTTTAAGAATAATCGCCATAAATGGCAACAGAACCAAAGGGGTTAAACCACCAATTAAAAACAAGGTATGCCAAGAAATATCTTTAAATAAGATGGCCAAGCCCGCAACAAAGATAGCCCCTACCGGTAATCCGCAATACATCAAGCTGTTCAGCTTGCCGCGGTTGGCTTCTGTCGCCTCATCTCCCACCACGGAAATCATAGTTGGCATTGCCGCACCCAGACCTAAGCCGGTAAAGAAACGTGCTGCGTATAAAATTTCAACGCTCGGTGCGATTGCGGTAAGCGACATAAATAGGCCGAAAATTGCAATTGAAAGCATTAAAACTTTCTTCTGTCCCAAATAGTCGGCAACACGTCCACCAAAGAACGCACCAAACAACATCCCAAAAACACCCAAACTAAATACATAGCCCATTTGCACCTGGTCGAGAGCAAATGTTTCAGCAATTCCTTTTGCTGCAATACCCGGGGCTTGGAGATCAAAACCCTCAAAAAATGCGACCCAAAAACACAAGAACACTGTTAAGAATTTTTGCATTTTACCTGTTTGTATTTGTGCCATGATTGAACTCCGTCCATAGTAAGCAAATTAGCCAGCAGCAATTTGCTTCACTATTTTCAGATCAATCTCTTGAAATAAATACCACTACAATGGTCGGGTTTATTGAGCATCCGCCTGGCAAACAGCGATTGAATTAGACGTAAAAGATTACATAAATAGACTTTTTAAATCTTACAAATATAAATTCAATAATATTTTCAAAAACTTATATTTTCGGTAGTTATTTATGATTAAACCATAGTCAAAAGCAATGGTTTAAAATTAAACGATAAAAAAGCCCGCATTTAGCGCAATACCAGTCAGTTAAGAAGTTGACTGGCATTTTTTAAATTCATGACCGTAGTTGATATGTGGAAAAGTCATCCGCAACTGTTTGAGGCAGGATTACATTAAAAAATGATTGTTTCTGCGATGAATTTGTTAGTTAATAGTGGCTGACGAGTTTTGCGGTGAGGAGCATTGCTCCGCAAGATGCCTTTGGTCTTACGAAGCAGTGCTTCTCAGGGCGAAACCAAAGTAACAAATGGGCTGCAAGGGTTTGATTTAAAAAGGTAAGACTCCGCCATGAATGACTAAAAATTAAGGAGTTTATTACTAAACTCCTTAACTGATCAGCATTACGCATTTAGCTGGCTTTTTACCAACTTAACTCACATTGTATTAAGCAGATTTTTTCGCCTGATTATTCTTACGAATGGTAATCATCACCAGTTGAACTGCCGCTGGTGTCACCCCCGGAATACGGCTTGCCTGAGCAAGGGTTTCAGGACGAACATCTTTTAGCTTAAGCGTAATTTCACGCGATAAACCAGAAACCACATCATAATCAAAGTCTGCAGGAATACGGGTTTCTTCCAGACGCTTCATTTGCGCCACGTCTTCTTGCTGACGGTTGATATAACCTTCGTATTTCACCGCAATTTCAATTTGCTCACCGACAAAAGCAGATACTTCAGAGCCAGTAAGTTCAGCAATTTGCGCGAAGCTGATGTTCGGACGTTTGAGCAAATCAATGGCTGAGCATTCTTTCGACAGATCTGCCCCCGTCATTTCAACGAATTTTTTACCCATTGGATTGTTTGGCGCAGCCCAAAGGTGTTGCAAACGGCCTTTCTCAGTTTCTACTGCTTCCATTTTTTCACAGTAAGATGCCCAGCGCGCATCATCCACCAGACCCATTTCACGGCCAATTGGAGTTAAACGCTGATCCGCATTGTCTTCACGCAGCATCAAACGGTATTCGGCACGCGAGGTAAACATGCGGTACGGTTCTTTGGTCCCCAGGGTAATCAGGTCATCAACCAGTACACCCATGTACGCTTCATCACGTTTCGGTGTCCATTGCTCCTGATCCCATGCACGGCGTGCAGCATTCAAGCCTGCCAACAAACCTTGTGCACCCGCTTCTTCATAACCGGTTGTACCGTTAATCTGACCTGCAAAGTACAGGTTATTAATGGCCTTGGTTTCCAAAGAGAATTTCAACGCCTGCGGGTTGAAATAGTCATATTCAATGGCATAACCCGGACGCAGAATGTGTGCATTCTCCATACCGCGGATTGAGCGAACCAGTTCAAACTGCACATCGAAAGGTAATGAAGTCGAAATACCGTTTGGATAAAGCTCATGTGTATCCAGACCTTCAGGCTCAAGGAATACCTGGTGCGAATCTTTATCGGCAAATTTGTGAATTTTATCTTCAATTGACGGGCAGTAACGTGGACCTACACCTTCAATCACACCAGTATACATTGGGGAACGGTCGAGTCCGCCGCGGATAATGTCATGCGTGCGCTCATTGGTATGCGTGATATAGCAGTTGATCTGTTCCGGATGCATGGATGCATCACCCATGAATGACATGGTCGGAGACGGGAAATCACCCGGCTGCGGAGTCATGACAGAAAAATCCACTGAACGTGCATCAATACGCGGCGGTGTACCTGTTTTTAAACGGCCTACAGGAAGTTTCAGTTCACGAAGGCGTGCAGCCAGTGAAATTGAAGGTGGATCACCGGCACGACCACCAGAGGCATTATTCAAGCCAATGTGAATCACACCGCCCAAGAAGGTACCGGTCGTCAACACGACAGTTTTCGCGTCAAAGCGGATGCCCATCTGGGTGACTACACCTTTAACGGTATCACCTTCAACAATCAGATCATCTGCCGCCTGTTGG
Source organism: Acinetobacter sp. G11 (assembly GCF_049808495.1). NCBI lineage: Bacteria > Pseudomonadati > Pseudomonadota > Gammaproteobacteria > Moraxellales > Moraxellaceae > Acinetobacter > Acinetobacter sp. G11. The sequence goes on along the minus strand of NZ_JBNCAT010000009.1, from coordinate 33,335 downwards.
AAAATATCCAGATTCGCCTGGTTTTCCAGGGTATGACGAATTGCTGCCTTAAAGCGTACACGGTCAGCCTGGGCACGTGTTGCACGTACCGCCGCACCTTTACGTGAATTCAGGATACGGAACTGGATACCGCCCTTATCGGCAGCCAATGCCATCGCACCACCCAGGGCATCAATTTCACGGACCAGATGTGATTTCCCAATACCACCAATAGCCGGGTTACAGCTCATCTGCCCTAAAGTCTCAATGTTGTGAGTCAAGAGCAGAGTCTGTCGACCCATACGCGCTGCAGCAAGGGCTGCTTCGGTACCTGCGTGACCGCCACCGATAACAATGACATCGTAAACTTTAGGATAATGCATAATGGTTTGAGAGATAAAAAATGATGACGGAGCATTATATCAAAATTAAGCAAAATAAGTTGACAAAATGAGTCGAATTTCATGAGGAAGATTGAAACGATTTTCAGCGTTTTAATGTTGCAATGTAATCCGACTTTTCAGACTCGCTATAGAAATTAAACATTTAAGTAAATTTTTTTACTTGATTAGCATTGTTTAAATTTGATTACTTTTTAAGCTATAGGTTGGGTACATTACGAACAAAGGTATAAAAGATGAATAAGAATATTTTCCTCTCATCCATGCTCTGCGGTTTATGTTTCGCACCATTTGCAGCTTCCGCAAATGATAAGGTCGAAAAAGTATATGATTCTCAAAGGTACCAAAAGGTGTGTAAAGGTAAAAGTCAGGGTGCACCGGTCAGTTTTGCATATCGAGGCATTATCTGGAATGGTACCTGCGAACCTCAATTCTTTCCTTCAGCAAAAAACTCATCCATTGCCGGAGATGAACCCGAATTAACCAGTGCATGCAGTGGAGATACTGGCGCGACATCTGTAAACATCAACGGGACTGAAGTTAAAGGTAAATGTGCTTTAGGTTTTATGGCTCCTCGTCCTTCTCAATCACAAATGCAACAATCCCAACCACAAATGCAACCACAACATCAAATGCAACCACAACATCAAATGCACATGCAGCAGTCTCAACCGGAAATGCAAACCCAGCCTCAAATGCAGCCCCAACCTGAGATGCAGCCACAACAATCTCCATAAAAAGTTAATTTTATTCAAATAATTAACGGGTAAAATACTTGGTTTTTACCCGTTTCATATATTGCTTATTTAAAAATCTTGTTTAAACTCTAAGAATATCAAAGGATAAAAACAATAAAGGATATTCCATGGATTCAGGACTCTTTACCCTTTTTTTACCTCTTATACTTGCTTTTATGATGATTGGTTTAGGGCTTGAACTTACAGTTAAAGATTTTCTTCGTATCCGTCATCATCCTAAAGCCATTTTTTTAGCTTTATTTTCACAACAAGTCATTTTGGTGGGTGTCGCATTTTTTATTTGCATTTTATTTAAGCCTTCTCCACTTTTAGCGGTTGGCTTAATGTTGCTTGCCGCTTCTCCTGGTGGCCCTACAGCAAATTTGATTAGCTATATTTTTAAGGGAGATGTGGTCTTAAACCTTACCCTTACAGCCCTTAATTCTATTATTTGCACTTTTACCCTGCCTTTTATTGTCAATTTATCCATGCTTTATTTTTTAGGCGAGTCGCAAAGCATTACCATGCCTGTTGAAAAAATCATTCAGGTGTTTTTAATTATTTTGGTTCCGGTGGGTTTAGGGATGCTGATTCGTTCGATTGTCCCACAAATAGCATTGCAGCTGAACAGACCTATGCGGTTATTTTCTGTGATTTTTTTAGTTGCGCTTTTCTCGTACGCCCTCTATAGAGAACGATTTAATGTTACCGAATACTTTGCCGAGATTGGCGTTGCCATCGCGCTGTTTTGCTTCATCAGTTTTTTAGTGGGTTATCTGGTTCCACATTTATCTGGAATTTCCGATCGGCAGGCTCGTGCATGCACATTTGAAGTCGGCATTCACAATACAAGCATTGCACTGACTATTGCGCTTTCTGTGTTATCGAATACCACAATTGCCATTCCCGCAGGAATTTATACTATTTTTATGTATATTTTTGCCTTTGCTTTTGGTTATATCCTGAGCAAAAATCCACAACTGCTCAATAAAGACAAGGTACGCACGCTTAATGGCTAAAATACAACTGCCCTGTTGTAAGCATACTTATACAAAAACAGTTATATAAAAAGCTGTTATACAAAAAACATCTCATGCATAAGTCACAAAGTGATGATTAAGTGTCAATAAACCTGGGATTAAAAGTTCCTTCTCTCTTTAAAAGAAGAAAAGGATAAAGGGATTTTCACGATTGATTCACTGTTTAAAAAATGACTGCTGAAAAAAGTCTATTCATACATTTATATTGCCAGTAAAGTTGCATGATAAAAAACACTAAAAACTCAGCTCAACAAGAATAAATATAGGAGACTTGAAATGGATTCAGGAATCATTACCATTTTACTGCCTTCGGCACTTGCTATTATTATGGTGGGCCTGGGTCTGGAGCTAAGCCCCAAAGACTTTGCCCGAGTCAGCAAACATCCTAAAGCCGTTTTAATTGCGCTATTTTGTCAACTGGTTGTTTTGGTCAGTATTGCATTTGTTATCTGTAAGGTTTTGGCGCTTCCACCATTACTTGCGGTAGGATTAATGCTGCTTGCAGCTTCACCTGGTGGCAGCACAGCCAACTTGTTTAGCTATCTGTTCAAGGGTGATATTGCACTGAATATCACCCTAACCGCAATTAATTCTGTCATTGCTACTTTTACGCTACCTTTAATTGCCAATTTTGCCATCCAGCATTTTATCAATGACGGACAACAGATTAGCTTACAGTTCAGTAAGATATTACAAGTCTTTGCCATTATTATTATCCCGGTCTGCATAGGCATGCTGATTCGACACTATGCCCCACAGTTCACAGAAAAGTTAAATAAACCGCTACGTATATTCGCGGTTATATTTTTAATACTGATTATTATTGGCGCAATTGTGAGTGAACGTCAGAATATTGCCGAGTACTTGACTCAAGTGGGAGCAGCTACAGCACTGTTCTGTATGTTTAGCCTGTGTATCGGCTATTTCGTGCCTCGGCTACTCGGTATTCCTAGTGCCCAGGCGCGTGCCTGCGCATTTGAAATTGGTATTCACAACAGTGTGCTGGCCATGACCATTGCACTGACCGTTCTGGCAAACTCCACTATTGCCATGCCTGCTGCGGTATATTCCATTTTTATGTATATCTTTGCCACACTATTTGGCATGTTATTAAATAAACTCGCGCCTCATCCAGCGCCCATAGCGACCTGATGCAGCTTAAATAAATAGAGGACGTGGCTGCACGTCCTTTTTCAAGATAGTTTTTATCAATATGTAGTGGTTTCCACCTGAGTTCCGTTACAATGGCGTTTTTATAAAACAAATTTAGGTTATCTCCGTGAAGTGGTTACAAATTCATATTACTGTCGAGCAGGCTCAAGTCGATTTTACTGAAACACTCTTAAATTCATTAGGTGCAGTGAGCGTAACTTTAGATGATGCTGAAAATCAGGACTTGCTTGAACCGCTTCCAGGTGAAACTCCGCTATGGAATAAAGTCATTGTGACAGGTATTTATGCGCAGGAAGATGAAGAAGAAATTGATGTAGATGCGTTAATTACCTTTATTACTGCACAGATGCCTGAAGCACCATTACGTTATGAATTTCTTGAAGACCAAGAATGGGAACGCACCTGGATGGATGCCTACGAGCCTATTCAAATTGCTGAAAAATACTGGATTGTCCCTGAATGGATGGAGGCTCCAGAAGCCGATGCGGTCAATATCAAGCTTGATCCAGGCCTGGCTTTTGGTACCGGCAACCATGCTTCAACTTTCCTTTGCCTGCAATGGCTCGGCAAAACCGATCTCAAAGATAAAATTGTGATCGACTACGGTTGTGGTTCAGGCATTTTAGGGGTTGCCGCTTTATTGCTGGGTGCAAAAAAAGTTTATGCCACAGATATCGATCCGCAAGCTGTGTTGGCGACCCAACAAAATGCTGAACTGAATGGTGTGCTTGAAAATCTGTACGTAGGTCTACCAGACGAGTTCAATGAAGAGCTGAAAAACCAGAAAGCCGATGTATTTGTCGCAAACATTCTGGCAGGCCCTTTAATGGCACTTGCGCCGGAATTCGCAACTTTGGTCAAATCTGAGGGTAAGTTCGCACTTGCTGGTATTTTAGAAGAGCAAGTTGCTGATGTTTCTAGTGTTTATTCTGAATTTTTTGATATACTGCAAATCGAAAAACGTGACGAACATTGGTGTCGAATTTCGGGTAAACGCCAAACTACCCCCTAAAAATCTTGAATAGACTATGAGCGAAAAACAAACCTACTGCCCTAACTGTTTGACCAAGTACAAAGTCTCTGTGGCTCAACTTACAGTTGCTCGCGGTATGGTTTGTTGTGCAAAATGCTCAACCAATTTTAATGCATTGACCCATCTGGTCGTAGAGAAAGAAGAAACTTTCTCTCCCGCTCAAACGGCTTCTTCTTCAGTTCCATCCCAGCAAACTTTTGTATCCAATGCACTCGTTAAAGAGCAGTTGATTACGGAACAGAAACCGGTACAACATTTATTGGAGATTTTCGATCGTAAAGTTGAAAACTCGAATATCGATTTAAAGACCTATCTCAATAACCTGAATTATTTTAGTACAGAACCCATTGGCAACTACCCTGCACTGAACTGGTCAGAAAAAGCTGAACAAGAAAAAACATATGGTACGTGGCATTATGTTTTATGGGGAACCATTAACGTATGTCTGGCCAGCTTGCTGATTTTGCAATTTTTTTGGTTTAACCCGAAAATTTTAAATAACAGTCCGGTATTCAGTGCTTTATTTAATACAGCATGTCAGGCCTTTAATTGTTCGGTGATGGAAGAGAATTATCGCCTGATCTCCACCAACAAGTTAAAGGTTAAACAGATTTCCAAACAAGAAACCCAGTTTAGCGGAGAACTGATTAACTATCATACCGAAAGCCAGGCTCTTCCGATGATCAAGGTAAATTTAAAAAAGAGTGGGGAAACTGTATCCACCTATTCCTTTATGCCTTCTGAATATTTGATTACCAGTCTTCAAGGAATTCAAAGAATTCCCCAAAATAGTCCTTTTAAATTCAAATTTAGCGTTCCTATGCCACGCAAAAGCTTTGACACTTATAGTTTAGAAATAATTCGCCCGTAATATTGAAAAAAACTATTAAAAAATACAAAAAAATGTAAAAAAAATGCAGTTTTCTTGCTCACTTTTTCTTAGACAATGCTATGATACGCGCCACGAAAGCTTAGTGCTGCAAACTCCTCGAAAATTTTTACAACAAAATCGTCTAACTGAAATGCGCTTTATTAAATATAGCGTATAGAGTAGATTTTTTTGTTTTGATTTTGGGTGGTAACAAATATTAATCTATTGTTACGCTTAAATTTCGATCAAAAACGTCGAGTTGTGGCAAGCTAAATGATCAAGTTTTAGAACTTCCGTTTTAGGATCTAAAACGGGGTTCATTGAATTTCTATAGACCACTTTTATATATCTCTTTACCCAAGTGATATTTGATTTTTCGGATTAATTCGCATGAATAGCAAGTCTCCTATTTTTACTGCACAATCTGATGTCGCTCTTCGTATTCACGTAGATCGCGCAGTTCGCCACTACTTTGCACAATTGCAAGGCGAGCAACCCTCTCAGGTGTATGACATGGTGCTGGCAGAAATGGAGAAACCTCTTTTATCTGTTGTTTTAGAATACACTCGTGGCAACCAGACCCGCGCTGCTGAAATTCTAGGCCTTAACCGCGGTACTTTGCGCAAAAAGTTAAAAGCTCACGGTTTAATGAGTGAATAAGTGATAAAATGCTTGCGGTTTCCGCAGGCATTTTTTTTGGCCTGCTATTTAGCTTTTTGATTTAATTCTTGATAACTGTGACGACATCATGACTATTAAACGCGCTTTAATCTCTGTTTCTGACAAAACTGGCATTGTCGAATTTGCACAAGACCTTGCTGCTCTTGGGGTAGAAATTTTATCTACTGGTGGTACTTACAAGTTGTTAAAAGACAACAATATCGCTGTAGTTGAAGTTTCAGAGCACACCGGTTTCCCAGAGATGATGGACGGACGTGTAAAAACACTTCACCCGAAAATCCATGGTGGTATCCTGGCTCGTCGTGGTCTAGACGAAGCTGTCATGGCTGAACACAACATCGATGCGATCGATCTGGTTGTGGTTAACCTTTACCCATTTGCTGCTACTGTTGCAAAACCGAACTGCTCACTTGCTGATGCAATTGAAAATATTGACATCGGTGGTCCAACCATGGTTCGTGCTGCGGCAAAAAACCATGCGTCTGTGGGTATTGTGGTTAACGCTTCTGACTATGCCACTGTAATTGCCGAGCTTAAAGCTGAAGGCGGCTTGTCTTATGCAACACGTTTTGACCTGGCAGTGAAAGCATTTGAACACACTGCACAATACGACGGCATGATCGCATCTTACTTAGGCGCTCGCGTAGGTAAAGAAGAAGGCCAAGCAGACAAATTTGCACGTACCTTCAATACACAATTGAACAAAGCGCAAGACCTTCGTTACGGTGAAAATCCGCATCAATCTGCTGCATTCTATGTAGAAGCTGATGCAACCGAAGCATCTGTTTCAACTGCTAAACAGCTTCAAGGTAAAGAGCTTTCTTATAACAATATCGCAGATACTGATGCAGCACTTGAATGTGTGAAATCATTTGCGAAGCCTGCTTGTGTCATCGTAAAACATGCCAACCCTTGTGGCGTTGCAGTATCTTTAGACGGCATTAAAGCTGCTTATGACCTTGCTTATGCAACTGACCCTGAATCTGCGTTCGGTGGCATCATTGCATTCAACCGTGAATTGGACGTTGCAACTGCTCAAGCAATTGTTGACCGTCAGTTTGTTGAAGTGATCATTGCACCAAGCGTTGCTGAAGGCGTGCTTGAAGTGACTGGCGCGAAGAAAAACGTTCGTGTTCTTGTATGTGGCGAATTGCCAGCAATTGATGAGCGTAAAGCACAGCTTGACTACAAACGTGTAAACGGCGGTTTACTGGTTCAAGATCAAGACTTGGGCATGATCACTAAAGATGACCTTAAAGTTGTGACTAAACGTGCTCCAACTGAACAGGAAATTGACGACATGATCTTCGCCTGGAAAGTTGCGAAATACGTGAAGTCTAACGCGATTGTTTATGCGAAAAACCGTCAAACCATTGGTGTCGGTGCAGGTCAAATGAGCCGCGTGAACTCTGCTCGTATTGCTGCGATCAAAGCTGAACATGCTGGCTTAGTTGTTGAAGGTGCAGTCATGGCATCTGACGCATTCTTCCCATTCCGTGACGGTATTGATAACGCTGCGAAAGCGGGTATCAAGTGCATTATCCAGCCGGGTGGTTCTATGCGCGACGAAGAAACTATTGCTGCTGCTGATGAAGCCGGTATTGCAATGGTGTTCACTGGCATGCGTCACTTCCGTCACTAAGTGATTGGATATTAATGTAATGACAAAGTCATCTACATTTAGACAAATAGATTTCTAATCTTGCATAAAGTCCTCTCCTATTTTTAGGCTGAGGACTTTATGTCATTTTCGATTCATGGAGTATGAACCGATGAATATTTTAGTTTTAGGTAATGGCGGTCGTGAACATGCGCTTGCATGGAAAATCGCACAAGATGACAAAGTCGCAAAAGTATTTGTAGCACCGGGTAATGCTGGTACTGCAACCGAAAATAAATGCGAAAATGTTGCCTTAAATATTTTAGATAATGCGGCAATTATCGACTTTGCAAAAAACAATGCAGTTGACTTGATCGTGGTGGGTCCTGAAGCACCACTGGTTAATGGTGTTGTAGATGCATGCCGCGCGGCTGATCTTAAAATCTGGGGTCCAACTCAATTTGCTGCACAGCTTGAAGGCTCTAAAGCCTTTGCCAAGCACTTCTTAAAACGCCATAACATTCCAACAGCTTTCTATGACGTATTTACTGAAGTCGATGCAGCCAAAGCTTTTGTTGAGAAAAATGGCGCACCAATCGTGATCAAGGCCGACGGTCTTGCTGCGGGTAAAGGCGTAATTGTTGCCATGACCAATCAGGAAGCTTTCGACGCCATTGATGACATGCTTGCAGGCAACAAATTTGGTGATGCCGGTTCTCGCGTGGTGATTGAAGAATTCTTGGCAGGTGAAGAAGCATCATTCATTTGCATGATTGATGGCAACAACATTCTACCAATGGCAACTTCACAAGATCACAAACGCATCTTTGAAGGTGACCAAGGTCCAAACACTGGCGGTATGGGTGCTTACTCTCCTGCTCCGGTGGTAACCCCTGACGTGTTCGACAAAGTCATGAAAGAAGTGATGCGTCCTACCGTTGATGGCATGAAAGCGGATGGTCATGTCTATACAGGTTTCTTGTATGCTGGCCTGATGATTGATGAACAAGATCAACCGAAAGTGATCGAATTCAACTGCCGTTTTGGTGACCCTGAAACCCAGCCGATCATGATGCGTTTAAAATCATCACTGGTTGATTTAGTTGAAGCGGGTATTGCGGGTAACTTGCCTGCGGAAGCTGAATGGGATGAGCGTAAGACTGTAGGCATCGTGCTTGCTTCACGTGGTTACCCTGAAACGTCTAGCAATGGTGATGTAATTTCTGGCCTAGACACTGAAATGACAGATACCAAAGTATTCCATGCAGGCACAAAAGCCAATGAAAATGGCGAGATTGTGACTGCTGGCGGTCGTGTACTTTGTGTGACTGCACTCGGCAATACCATTGGTGAAGCACAAACCAAAGCTTTGGAACTTTGCCAGAAAGTGACATTCGACGGCGTTCAATACCGTAAGGATATTGGTTACCGCGCGATTGCACGCGAAAATGCTTGATTGATTTAATTCAGCAAAAAACCCGACGAGTGCGTAATGCCAGTCAGTTAAGAAATTGACTGGCATTTTCTTTTTTAAATTCATGCCTGTATTTGATATGTGGGAAAGTCATCCGCAACTGTTTGAGGCCGGACTCCATTAAAAAATGATTGTTTCTGCGATAAATTTGCTAGTTGATAGTGGCTGACGAGTTTTGCGGTGAGGAGCATTGCTCCGCAAGATGCCTTTGGTCTTACGAAGCAGTGCTTCTCAGGGCGAAACCAAAGTAACAAATGAGCTACAAGAGTTTGATTTAAAACGGTAAGCCTCCGCCATGAATCACTAAAAAATTAAGGAGTTTATTTCTAAACTCCTTAACTGATCAGCATTACGCCGAGTGCGGTTTTTTTGCTTGCTATAGGATGCTTGTTTACCAACATTTTTACAGCATATAGAAATAAACGAACGCGCCCACGGAGAAATCAATAAACACCATAAAATGCAAATACGCGAATTTATGCTAATTAATGAACTTTATCTTTTAGAGAATGAATCAATACCAAACAATGAGTATTTTTATCAATATCCCTTTTTCAGCTTTGTATTTTAAAAAAATTTATATAGAAACAAAATTCTTTTAATTATCCGTTTTATTCATTTCAATAAATTTAATCTATTGTTTTATGAGTTAATTTATAAAAACAGCTCACTTTCTTATGCAAAATTAAGCTAAATATCAGATTTATAATCACTATTATGTATAAAAAAAAATTGTTATGATGTGTCCAATTTTTAGGAATAAGTCATCATGAAAATTGTTTGATTACAGTAATTTGCCTTATTCAAGCATAAAACATCTTCATGATGCTACCGATCTCTAATTGCATTGATGAGCGGGACATTTTAAAGTCATCTGCATCAATCAGTTGATCTGATTCACACTTGATTTAATCTCTCCAATGACATATTCGTAAATTTATCGCCAAATTAGATTTACTAGGACATATACATGAAAAAGCTCCTTGGTCTTGTTTTAGGTCTTTCAGTTGGCTTGTCTGGCTGTGGTAAACAAGAAGCGCCTGCAAATGATGCAGCTCAAACGAAAGACGCAAACGGTCTTCAGACTGTCACTATGGCCTCAACAGGTTCGGATGCCGAAGTCTGGCGTTATATTGCCACGCTTCCAGAAACCAAAGCTGCCGGCATTAAACTTGAAGTGAAAAACTTCACCGATTATGTGTCCATGAACACAGCGGTAGCGAATAAAGAAATTGATGTGAATGCATTCCAGTCTTATGCCTATCTGGTTGCTTTCAATGAATCCAATAAAGATAAGATTGCTCCGCTTTCTACCACTTACCTGGAACCCATGGGCATTTACTCAAGTAAAGTGAAGAAACTGGATGAGTTCAAAACCGGTGCGACCATTGCCATTCCTAATGATGGCGCAAATGAATCACGTGCGTTATTGCTGCTTCAATCTGCCGGTCTGCTCAAATTAAAACCTAATTTTGACAACGTAAAAGGCACCCCTGCCGATGTTGTTGAAAACAACAAAAAAATTGTAATCAAACCGATTCAGATGGCCACTGCTGTACGTGTTAAAGACGAAGTTGATGCGATTGTCCTAGGCAATACCCTGGCAATGGAAGGCGGCTTGAATGTGCTTAAAGATTCTATTTATTATGAGCCAATCGACCAAAGCACCAAAATGAATGTCAACATTCTTGCAGTTGCCGAGGGTCGCCAAAATGACCCATTGTTGAAAAAAGTCGGCGCGTTGTACCACACTGAAGCCGTGAACAAATTTGTTCAGGAAAAATTTGGCGGTACTAAAGTTGACGTAAATAAACCGATTAGCTATCTCACTGAAGCAAAATAGTAATATAATTGGTTCATCTAAACAGGCAAAGTCTCTTTGCCTGTTTTTCTTTTTATAGATAGTTTTTGACCATATGATTGAATTTAAAAATATTTCAAAACACTATCAGCTTAAAGGTCAAACAATTCGTGCCCTGGATCAGATTAATTTACAGATTCCGGATGGCAGTATTTTTGGCATTATTGGCTATAGTGGTGCAGGTAAAAGTACCTTAATCCGCCTGATTAATCTGCTCGAACGGCCAAATGATGGTCAAGTCATCATTCATCAAAAAGATTTTACTGCATTGGATGCACGCTCGTTACGTCAGGAACGTGCCAACATCGGGATGATCTTTCAGCATTTTAATTTGTTGCAGAGCAAAACTGTCGCAGCCAATATCGAAATGCCAATGAAATTATTGGGCTGGAGCAAAGCCGAGCGTGAAAAACGTTTGGCGGAATTGCTCGAGTTTATTGATCTTAAGCATAAAAAAGACGCTTTTCCGGATGAACTGTCTGGTGGGCAAAAACAGCGTGTGGGGATTGCCCGTGCCCTCGCCAATCATCCTAAAATTTTACTCTGTGATGAAGCGACCTCGGCACTGGATCCGCAAACCACCAAGTCTGTGTTAGATTTGCTTAAAAAGATTAATAAAGAACAAGGCATTACCATTGTCATGGTGACCCATGAAATGGACGTGATTGAATCTGTGTGTGATTATGTTGCGGTAATGGAACAGGGTAAAGTGATCGAAACCGGTTCGACGCTGGAAATTTTCAGTCAGCCCCAGCATCCTACCACCAAAAGCTTTATTCAAACCGTGCTGCAACAACAGTTACCGGTGAATATTTTAAATAGCCTGGAAAACAAAAATCATAACAGCATTTATAGTCTGCAATTCCTGGGTACTTCTGCACAAGAGACTGTGGTACAGGCGGCCATTAAGCAGTTTGATATCAGCCTGAATATTCTGTTTGCCAATATGACTGAAATTAATGGCTCTGTGATTGGACAAATGTTTGTCCAGCTGCTAGGTGACCCTGCAGTGATTGAGCAAACCGTTGCGTTTTTCAAGCAAAACGGCGTCAAAGTTGAACAGTCTGGAGTCAGTGCATGAGAGATTTAATTGTTCAGTGGCTAACAGAAATCACCGCACCTTACTGGAAAAGCTCCCTGTCGATTGACCAGTTTGTTACCGCGCTGCAAGAAACCTTCCACATGGTGTTTTTTGCCCTGCTGTTCGGTTGTATCTGGGGCTTTATCCAGGCCATCATTTTATTGGTGACCCGTCCTGAGGGCATTCTGCCAAACCGGGTGATTTATCATGGCTTAAACCCGATTGTAAATGCGCTGCGTTCATTGCCGTTTATTATCTTGCTGATTGCCTTTATTCCCCTGACAAAATTGCTTGTAGGGACATCGATTGGGACATGGGCGGCAATTGTGCCACTAACCATTTATATTGGTCCGTATATGGGCCGATTGATTGAGACTTCATTGCTTGAAGTGAATGAAGGCATTATTGAATCAGCACAAGCGATGGGTGCTTCGCCCATGCAAATCATTTTCAGGTTTATTTTGCCTGAAGCACGCAGTTCTCTCATTTTAAACCTGACCACTGCCACCATTAGCCTGATTGGTGCAACGGCGATGGCAGGTGCTGTGGGTGCAGGCGGTATTGGTGACCTCGCCATTTCTTATGGTTATCAGCGTTTTGACACCAGTGTAGTCATTTTGACCGTGATTGTGCTGTTATTGCTGGTGCAATTTGTTCAGACCTTTGGCGAATGGCTGTCACGATTAAGATAAAAATACACTTAAACCCTCTTCGGAGGGTTTTATTTTAGTGAATAAAGAAAAGATTCGAAATTTACGGATTTTTCCAGAAAGCTTCCCATAGAATCCATCTTGTCATGCGCTATACAGAATGACATCTGGATGTCATCCGTTGGCTTGTCTTGCCTTCAGCTGTAACGCTGTGCCTAAAGTTTTTTCAGGATCTATCATCAAGCCAATAAAAGATTTTTGTTGCCTTGCACAGCAGTACGGCTCATCTTTTAAAAGTAAAAGACCCTGTCTCCTCACTTATAGCCAAATGATCAGTCCAAAAAATCAAATCCAGACTTGACCTAAAAGTTAGCCATTTCCCCTCAATTTCAAACTGAAACAATAAATCCCGTGCTAAACTATCCAGTGGTTTTTGCAGGGACTCATTTATGCACTTTGTTCATCTTGGTATACATACAGAATTTTCAATTACAGAATCTATCGTACGTGTATCTGATCTTATTAAAGCTGCTGCAAATGACGAAATGCCAGCATTGGCCATTACCGACTTGTCCAACCTGCATGCTGCGGTAAAATTCTATAAAAAATGTCTGGATAAAGGCATTAAACCGATTTTTGGTTCTACCCTGCGTCTGAATGATGCAGAGCACAAAGTTACTTTGCTTGCCATGAGCAAAAAGGGATGGCGCAGCTTAACCGAACTGGTTTCTGAAGGCTATATTAGCGGGCAACAGCTGGATATTCCCTGTGTGCAAAAAGAATGGATTTTAAATCAGCAGGAAGATTTAATCGTTCTACTCGGCCAGCACAGTGATGTCGGCAAAATGCTGCTGACTTCCAACCCGCAAAAAGCAGAACCGCTATTGCAGGAGTGGATTGAGAAATTCGGCAACCGTGTTTATTTGGCCTTAACCCGTACCAACCGCCCAGGTGAAGAAGACTTCATTCAGGAAGCGGTCAAACTTGCGAAAAAATACAATATAGGCGTGGTGGCGCATAACGACGTGCACTTCATTACACGGGATGATTTTGAAGCGCATGAAGCCCGGGTCTGTATTGCCGATGGTTATGTACTAGGCGATGACCGTCGCCCGAAAAATTACAGTCCTGAGCAATATTTCAAAACTGCTGAGGAAATGACGGAACTATTTTCCGATATTCCAACTGCGATTGAAAATACCTTCCACATTGCCAAACGCTGCAACGTCAGCCTGCGTTTAGGCTTTAATGACTTGCCGGACTATCCGATTCCGGAAGGTCATACCATTGATACCTACTTTGCGCATTTATCCGAACAAGGTCTGGAAGAACGACTCAACTTCCTGTATCCACCTGAAAAGCGCGGTGAAGACTGGCCGGAAATCCGTAAACCCTATGACGAGCGTTTAGCCTTCGAAGTGAAGATTATTCTCGACATGGGTTTCCCGGGTTACTTCCTGATCGTGATGGACTTTATTCAGTGGTCCAAAGGCAACGGCGTCCCTGTCGGTCCAGGCCGTGGTTCAGGTGCCGGCTCACTGGTGGCATATAGCTTGAAGATTACCGATCTGGATCCCCTGCGTTACGACCTGCTGTTCGAACGTTTCTTGAACCCGGAACGTGTGTCGATGCCCGACTTTGACGTCGATTTCTGTATTGCCGGCCGTGACCGCGTAATTGACTATGTGGCACGGACTTATGGCCGGGACGCGGTATCGCAGATTGCCACTTTCGGGACCATGGCGGCCAAAGGTGCAATTCGGGACGTGGCACGTGTTTTAGGCAAATCCTATGGTCTGGCGGACCGTATTTCCAAAATGATTCCAACCAAGCCCTTGGGTTTGAGCCTGGAAGAATCGCTGGAAGCTGAGCCGCAGCTCAAGGATATTGTCACCAATCCGTCCAACCCGGACAATGACGATGCCGCTGAAATCTGGGAAATGGCACTCAAACTTGAAGGCATTACCCGAAATACCGGTAAGCATGCCGGTGGTGTGGTGATTGCACCGACCAAGCTGACCGACTACTCAGCCGTGATGTGTGATGCCGACGGAACGAACCGTGTTGCCCAGTTCGATAAGGACGATGTCGAAGCGGCCGGTCTGGTCAAGTTCGACTTCTTGGGTCTGCGTAACCTGACCGTGATTGAAGATGCGATTAAGCATATCAATGCACGTGCGGATGTCACTGAACCGGTCAATATTTCCTATATTCCGCTGGACGATAAACCGGCCTACGAAATCTTTGCCAACGCCAACACCACTGCGGTATTCCAGTTTGAATCCGTCGGCATGAAAAAGATGCTGAAAGAGGCACGTCCAAGCAAGTTTGAAGAAATTATTGCCTTCGTGTCCCTGTACCGTCCGGGTCCAATGGATCTGATTCCTGACTTTATTCATCGTATGCATGGCGGTGAGTTTGAATACCTGCATCCCTTACTGGAAAAAGTTCTGGAACCGACCTACGGGATTATGGTGTACCAGGAACAGGTAATGCAGGCTGCACAGTTCTGTGCCGGTTACAGTCTGGGCGGTGCGGATTTGCTGCGCCGTGCCATGGGCAAGAAAAAACCTGAGGAAATGGTCAAACAGCGCCAGATCTTTATTAAAGGTGCTGCTGAAAAAGATATTGATGAAGCAACCGCCAACCATATCTTCGACTATATGGAAAAATTTGCCGGTTATGGTTTCAACAAATCGCATGCTGCCGCCTATGCCCTGGTTGCTTATCAGACGGCATGGCTAAAAGCGCATTATCCTGCAGAATTTATGTCCGCGGTGATGACCTCGGAAATGCAGAACACCGACAACATCGTGTTCCTGATTGATGACTGCCGTATTAATGGTCTGGAAGTTCTTCCCCCATCCATCAATATGTCCTTGTATAACTTCCATGCCAGCAGTCCGAATACCATAGTCTATGGTTTAGGCGCGATCAAAGGCGTGGGTGAAGCAGCAATGCAGTCGGTAATTGATTCACGCATGCAGGATGGTCCTTATAAAGACTTGTTTGATTTCTGCCACCGCGTAGACTTGAAAAAAATCAATAAACGCACCCTTGAAGCACTCATCCGTGCAGGTGCGATGGACTGTTTGGGCATTGAACGTGCCAGCCTGATGGCACAACTGCCTGAAGCGGTTCAAGCCGCAGAACAGGCTCGCTCTAACCGTGAAACCGGCATGATGGACCTGTTTGGTGAAGTTGAGGAAGTTCAGCGCAAACCCGCCAAACCGGTCAAACCGTGGTCAGATGAAGTTCGCCTCAAAGGTGAAAAAGACACCTTGGGACTGTATTTAACCGGACATCCGATTGATGTGTATCGCCCGGAACTCAAGTCTTTTATTCCTGCACGGATTAATGAACTCACGCCTACACGCCGTGGCGTAACTACCGTATTTGCCGGTCTGGTGGTGGATGTCGCCAACTTCCCGAACCGCATGATGGTGACTCTGGATGACGGCACTGCACGTATAGAAGTATCGGCCAATCACGAGCGTTTCCAGCGCTTTAAAGACATCATTCAAAATGAAAAAGTGGTGGTGATTGAAGGCGAGATTTACGAACGTGAAGGTTTTGACCGCCCTATGGGACGACTGACCAAAGCCTTTAGCCTGAATGAAATCCGTCAGAAACGTGCCAACAGCATTCAAATCAAGCTGAATGCGGAACACCTGAATGCTTCACTCAGTCAGGATTTACGCAAAATCTTAACGCCATTCTGCAATGTCGATATGTGCAATCATATCCCGATGCAATTACACATCGATTATCCTTATGCCTCTGCCGATATCAACCTGGGCTTAAACTGGAACGTGGCTCCACTGGATGAATTGCTGGCGAAACTACGTGACTATTTTGGTAAAGACGTGATTCACATTGAATATCAGGTCAAATCCAAAGCAGCCAAGGCCGTCAGTTACGAGCAGGCCATGCCTGCGAATGTCCCGCCGCCGCCAGCCAATGTGAGCATGGATGAAGCAATGGACCTGTATCAGGCTGAAGCCACCCAATATTCCTAATTTTTAAATATTTAAATTCAAATCGGACACCTTATGAGTCAAGTTGACAATGCTGTGGTTTCCGCACATCTCTCTCATGTGCGTATTGTCATGGTCAATACTACCTTGCCTGCCAATATCGGCAGTGCATTACGCGCCATGAAAACCATGGGCCTATCCAAGCTGGTACTGGTGCAGCCTAAAACCTATCCGCATCCCGATATTGATGCCCTGGCTGCAGGCGCAACCGATCTGATTGAACAGATTGAAATTGTACCGACGTTGCAAGAAGCGATTAAGGATTGCCATCTGGTGTTTGGCACCAGTGCGCGTAGCCGCACCATTCCTTGGCCTTTACTGGATGCCCGTCCGGCTGCGGAAAAATCATTGCAGGCTGTGGTGCAAAAACAGCAGGAAGTTGCGGTGATTTTTGGCCGTGAAGATCGTGGCCTGACCAATGAAGAACTGGCAATGGCCAACTATCATGTGACCATTCCGGTCAATAGCGATTATGGCGTACTGAATGTCGCCCAAGCCATTCAGGTGATTTGCTATGAAATGCGCATGGCTGCCATGGCATTGACTGAACAGAAGAAAGATCCGGAAGCCGCCATGCATGTCACCGATGAAATTGACATGCAGTGGGATGAGCCTTTGGTCACCCATGAACAGATGGAACAGTTTTACCCGCATATTGAAAAAATGCTGGCCGAAATTGAATTTATGGACCCGAAAAACCCACGATTATTGCCTTTACGCTTGCGTCGTTTATTTGGACGTATACAATTAGATCGTATGGAATATCATTTACTGCGTGGCATCTTTAGCCGTGTACAGGCATTGAACAATGGTACATGGAAAAAATCTACAGACAAAACAACCGGTTCCTCAGAGGATCAATCTAATGCTTAAACAGCTCAAAGAAGACATCCAAGCTGTATTCGCGCGCGATCCTGCAGCACGAAACACTTTAGAAGTTCTCACTACCTATCCCGGCATTCATGCGCTGATCATGCACCGTATTGCCCATGAACTTTGGCAAAAAGAGTGTAAGGGCTCTGCCCGCCTGCTGTCTTCTTTTAGCCGTTTTGCAACCGGCATTGAAATCCATCCGGGTGCCAAAATCGGTCGCCGTTTCTTTATCGATCATGGCATGGGTGTGGTGATTGGCGAAACGGCTGAAATTGGTGACGATGTCACACTTTATCACGGCGTCACCCTGGGCGGTACCACCTGGAACAAGGGCAAACGTCATCCTACCCTGGAAGATGGCGTGGTGGTGGGTGCAGGTGCCAAAATTCTGGGACCATTTACTGTCGGTAAAAATGCCAAAGTCGGTTCCAATGCCGTTGTCACCAAAGCAGTGCCTCCAAATACAACTGCTGTAGGAAACCCGGCCCGCTTCATTACCAAAGACCAGCCGAAAGATGCAGAAGAAGCCCGCCGTCGTGATTATGCAGAAAGTATTGGCTTCCAGCCGTATGCAGCCACACAGGACCAGTCAGACCCGATTCTGGATGGCATGCGTGTGCTGCTTGACCGGATTCAGCTCAATGAAAAACGCATGAACACCTTATGTCAGCGTTTATCCCTGCTCGACCCGACCTTTAAAAAACAGCAGCAAAAAGAACAGCCTTATAGTGTTGAAGAACTTAAAATTATTGAAGATGTGCGCCGTGAATGCGAAGCGCAAAGCAGTCAATCCAAAGCCTAATTGGCTGTTCTGAATATTAACAAGCCCTTACTTGTATGTTCCTGAGAGTTTTTTTAGACTGAGGAACATACCTATTTCCCAATTTTAAAATTAAATGAACGGATGATCTCTATGACCCTTAAGCCTTTGGCATGTACATTGATTGCTGTTGCTTTACTCTCAGCGTGTAGCTCGACACCGACAAAAGATAAAAAATCAAATGCACCAATCGTTTTCACTGAACCTGAATTGACCGCTCCATTTTACGCACTGAATCCATTTAACTATGATGCACCGCCTCCATTTGAAATTGCCTTACAAAAAGCTGCTGCACAACCTGTAACCAAAATGGAAGTCACACTTCCGGGTGACCCGAGTAAAAAAGTGACCCTAGATGTCAACAAGCTGATTATCCCTACCGTCAACAGCAAGCAGCGTAATGTAAAATATGCAGTCATGGCGGGTGAAAATGAATTTGATGTTACCGAAATTGATGATTTCTTGCAGCTGGTCGAAGGCAAGGCACGCCATTACCCGCCTCGTTTTACTGAACGTCAGGAACGTAAAGGCTTTGAAGCCAAGCTCAAACAAGTGACTCAGCAGCTTGACACCTTGGCTGCTAGAGACAATGCTTCTTTTGATGTATTGATTCGCGCATTTAAAGCCAGTGTTATGGCGCGTAACCTGGACCTGGGTTCAGTCTATACCACCAAGTCTTTAACTTACGCACAGCGCATTTTAAAAATTAACAAAGAAGATGCCGAGGCAAACTTCTGGTTCGGTTTTGGCCTGTCTGAAGGCGGTGGTCAACGTGAAGCCATTCCTTATTTGGACAAAGCCATGAAGGCAGGTGTGCAGGAAGCGTATTTATCTGCGGCAAACAATTACATTGCCATGGAGCAGAAGAAAAATGCGATTCAGGTCTTGAAAAATTACAAGGTGAAATATCCGCAGGAAGCTGAAGTTGCTGACCGTTTAATTGCCGAAATTGAAAAGCAAGGTCGCTGGAATGTATGGCAGGTGCTTAATCCCGCTAAAGCACCTTAATTTTTGCTTTTTTAATGAGCCTTTTAAATAGACCGTTCAGAACGGTCTATTTTTTATGCACGAATTGAAAATTAAAACAAATATCGTATGATGAAGAAAAACTCAAACAAATACTCACGTAGACCATCTTTATGCCAAAACAAATATATAAAGTTTTATTTGCCTCGCTGCTGAGTAGTTACCTGCTCACTGGGTGCCAAATTGTGAGCGTCAAAAGCCAAGGCATTAATGTCACGATTGCCAATGAACGTGAAAGTATTCTTACCCGCAATAAATTGAGTGAAGCCAGTTTAAATGTACTGTCCATGACCGGTCGTGAAGCTAAAATCTGTTCCGACCAACCCGACCAGTGTATTCAGGAACTGCAACAGATTCCGCAAATTCAGGACGAACAGCTGCTCTCTACCTCCAGCGAAATCTACCTGGCCAAAGCCTTGGAATTTGAAAATTCTTCTGAGTGTAAAACCGGTACCTTAACCAGCACCCGATCCGAAGAAAAACAGAAACAGCAACAACTGACCTATGATAAATGTCTGGATCAGCAACTGTATATGCTGGATAAAAGCATCCGCTACAGTTATGCCTACATGTTTAAAACCAAACGTCAGCCCAAAGACCGGATTTTTGACAACCGGCAGGTGCAAATACGTGATTTTTATAATTTGGCACTGGCCAAGCTGGTAACTGCTTATGCCTTGCGGCATAAACCTACTGTAGTTGAGCCGCAGGTCAAGGTCGGCAAAAGTATTTATCAGATCAACTTTGATTACTATCCACAGCTCAAAAATCAGAAAATCGAGCAGCTGCTTTCCAGTTACAACCTGAATTTTTCAGGCTTACGCTCCATTAACCGTCGTGATGGTTTTGGTTCAGAATTTGTCCTGGTTCTACCGCAGGTCAAGGACGATATCGGCGAAGGAAAAAATAAATATATTATCGACCCGATGAATTTCAGCTACAAAAACGGCGTCAATCCGAATATTCATCAGGCCCGCTATTTGGCTGCAACCCTGACCGCACAGCCCAAAGCAGCCAGCAATGTAGAAGACATTTTAAACAATGCAGAATTTGAAATAAAAGCCTTTGATCCGTACAAATATGATCAGGTCAATATGGCCGGCAAGACCTATCCGCTGGCTGGAAACTTTTCTACGCCTTATGGCTTATGGCTGGCACAGAACAATCTCGGTCGGGCAGCCTATTTAACCCTGATTGACCGAGATGACCATCTCACCATGCCGCATTTATACATGCTGGAGCCGTATAATCCGAATAAAAAAGTGATTGTCTTAATCCACGGTCTGGCCAGTAGTCCCGAAGCATGGATTCGCCTGACAAACGACATTATGGGTGACACGGTACTGCGGGAAAATTTTCAGGTCTGGCAGGTGTTCTATTCAACCAATATGCCGATTATGGAAAGCCGCTTCCAGATTTATGCCCTATTGACCCAAGCCTTTGCGCAGGTCGATGCCAATGCCCCGGCCAAAAAAGATGCAGTGCTGGTTGGACATAGCATGGGCGGCATTATTGCCCGGCTTTTGGTCAGTGATGCAGACGTGACCAAAAAAGCGTTATCGATGATGAATAATCGTCAGTTAAACAAGTTTCAGAAATTACCGATTATTTCGCAGCGTCTGGTCATCAAGGACATTCCTAATTTCTCCCGTGCGATTTTTCTGGCCACTCCGCATCGGGGAACCGATTATGCCGATCGCTGGTTTACCAAGGCAGCACGTAAAATCATCCGTATTCCCGGTGCTTTCCTCTCTGCGATTAGCGATAGCATACAAACTCAGGACCTGGACCTCAAAGAACTGTTACAGCAGATCGATCATGGCCTGATTCAAAATGGGCCGAGTGATTTAAGTTATCAGTCCAAGTTTATTGAACTGAGCAAAGACATTAGCCCGCGTAAAGGATTGGCCTTTCATTCCATTATTGGCAATATCACCGATAGTCGCGATATCAATGTGATCACGGATGACGTGGTGCGTTATAAGAGTGCCCATCTGGAGGGTGCCGTTTCGGAAAAAATTATTAAGGGGGGGCATTCCATTCAGGAAACACCGGAAGCCGTTTTAGAATTGCGCCGTATCTTGCGTCTGCATCTGACCAGGCTGGGCCTGCATCAGCCCTAATGTCCGCTTGAGTTTTCCAGCCACATCGACCGGCAGCGTCATGTTCATTGCCGGTCCGATGCCCCTGCTATGCCCGCATAACACTGTTCTTCTAATTTTTATCCATTTACTGCAAAGCATTTTTCGCAATTCATGCAAATTTGGTAAGATGTCTGAGCGACTGAAACGCCGTTTTTTCATAGCTCGGTTTGGCTTGAAAATAACAATAATGCTCAAGCCAGCGTCTAGGATTTTACGATGAGCGTTTCATGCATAAATTTGAAATTGGTGAGACAGCCAAGTTTTTTAAAGATTCGATGTATTTAAATATTTAAGGATTTTACCTCAATGAGTTACCCGGAAATCATGGCTGATCTTTCCACTTTAACCCCGATGATGCAGCAGTACATGAGCGTCAAAATGCAGCATCCGCACTCCCTGATGTTCTATCGTATGGGTGACTTTTATGAACTGTTTTTTGACGATGCCCATAAAGCCGCCAAATTATTGGGGATTACCTTAACCCACCGCGGAAAGGCCAATGGTGAACCGATTCCCATGGCAGGCGTTCCCTATCATGCCGCTGAAGGCTATTTGGCCCGCCTGGTGAAAAAAGGCGAAACCGTGGTCATTTGCGAGCAGCTGGGCGAAGTGACTGGTAAAGGTCCGGTTGAACGCGGTGTGGTACGTATCATTACGCCTGGCACCCTGACCGATGATGCGTTATTGAACAGTCATCAGTCTTCCAATCTGGTTGCACTTTGCTTACATCAGGGGCAGATTGGTATCGCACTGCTGGATTTGAGTGCCGGTATTTTCAAGGTGCAGCAACAGGAATTTCAACAAGAGCAACTGGCAATTGAACTTTCACGCTTAATGCCAAGTGAAATTGTGGTAGATGAAGATATTGTCGATCCGAATATTATCGAGCAGATAAAAAAGCAGCTCGACTGCCCTGTGACCCGTCGTCCCAATGTCGACTTCAACTTAAATAATGCGCAAAAAACCTTATGTGACCAGTTTGCAGTCGCTACCCTTTCCGGTTTTGGAATTGATCATTTACCGCTGGCCAAGGCTGCGGCAGCGGCACTGATCCATTATGCCAAAGAAACCCAGAAAACCGCTTTACCGCATATCCGCTCCATTCAGCTGGAACAAAGCAGTGACTTTATTGCTTTAGATCCGGTCACACGACGTAATCTGGAACTGGTGGAACCCTTATTCGAACATGGAACCTCCCTGTTCCAGCTCATTAATGACTGCCAGACTGCCATGGGCGCTCGACTGCTGAGCCGTACCCTGATGCAGCCCTTGCGTGATACCAAAATACTTGATGCCCGTCTGGATGCTATTGCCGCCATGTTGGGTGGTTATCATGAAGCACCGATTCGTCTAGTCCTTAAAGAGATCAGTGATATTGAACGTGTACTGAGTCGTGTCGCTTTAGGCAGTGCACGTCCACGTGATCTGGTACAGCTACGTCAGGCCTGTGCGCAAATTCCTTTCTTGCGTCATGCCCTTCAGCCAATGGTACAAGCCAAGCAATCCGTTCTGATTCAGCAACTGACAGATGAGCTGGGAGATTTTCATGGCCTGCATCAACGCCTGATGTCTGCGATTGTCGAAAATCCACCAGTATTACTCCGTGATGGCAATGTCATTGCAGAAGACTTTGACAGTGAACTGGATGAGCTGCGTAAAATCCGCGATCATGCGGGCCAGTTCCTGATTGATCTGGAAGCTCAAGAGCGTGCCAACACCGGCATTTCAACCCTGAAAATTGGCTATAACCGGGTCAGTGGCTACTATATTGAACTGACCCGCGCCCAAGCCGAGCAGGCACCGGATCATTACATCCGTCGTCAGACCTTGAAAAATGCCGAACGCTATATCACGCCCGAACTGAAATCTTTTGAAGATAAAGTCTTGTCGAGTGAATCACGTGCCCTTGCGCGTGAAAAAATGCTGTTTGAAATGCTGCTGGATGAATTACGTCAGGACATCGGCAATTTACAAATGATGAGCAGCGCGATTGCACAGATAGACATGCTGGCCAATTTTGCCCATCAGGCGCGTTTACGCAACTGGTCCCGTCCAGAATTCAGCCCTGAAATTGGGGTCAAAATTGTGGCAGGCCGGCACCCGGTGGTGGAAGCCTTAAGCAAAACCGCCTTTACTCCGAATGACACCAGCTTAGATTACAATCACCGTATGGCCATTGTAACCGGGCCGAATATGGGTGGTAAATCGACCTTTATGCGCCAAACCGCGCTGATCAGTTTACTGGCCTATTGCGGTTCCTATGTGCCTGCCCAGTCCGCAGTATTAGGGCCTATTGATCGGGTGTTTACCCGTATCGGTTCAGCAGATGACTTATCCACTGGTAAATCGACCTTTATGGTGGAGATGACCGAAACCTCACAAATTCTGCATCATGCCACCAACCAGTCTTTGGTGCTGATGGATGAAGTCGGACGCGGAACCAGTACTTACGATGGCCTGTCTTTGGCTTGGGCCTGTGTGATCGACCTGAGCAAACGGATTAAATGCCTGTGCCTGTTTGCCACCCATTATTTTGAACTCACTGAACTGGGCAAGGAATCGGGAATTGATAACTATCATGTCACGGCCAAGGAACTGAACGGTAATCTAATACTGCTGCACAAGGTTCAGCATGGCCCTGCCAGTCAAAGCCATGGCTTACAGGTGGCAAAACTGGCCGGCATTCCTGCCAGCGTGATCAAAGAGGCGCAAAACCGCTTGAAGATTCTGGAAAAGCAGCAGCATCAACAGGTCAATAAGGTAGTACAAAATGATCTGTTTAGCGCAATCGATGAACCGGCTGTAGAAGTTATAGAACGTGTAGTGGAAATTGAAAAAGATGTGCCTGCACTGAATCTGTTAAGATCGCTGGATGTGGACAATCTTTCTCCGCGGGAAGCCTTGCAACAGATTTATGCCTTAAAAGATGCCCTGGAAAGCTAGTTTAAATCTGCGCCAGAAAAAGACTTCTAAATAGAAGTCTTTTTCATTTACTACATATATTTAAATAAATATTCAATTTTTATTAAAATTAACAGCCTTATATATAATAAATATCAATAAAAGCAATTGTTAGTTAGCAGCATTTTTGCCTAAAATACAGCAAGAGTAACTAGAACCATATTTTTTAGGTAGCTGTCGCCATGACCTTTGTTGTCACTGAAAATTGTATTAAATGTAAATACCAAGACTGCGTAGAAGTTTGTCCGGTAGATTGTTTCTACGAAGGTCCAAATTTCCTCGTGATTAATCCAGATGAATGTATTGACTGTGCATTATGCGAACCTGAATGCCCGGCAAATGCTATTTTCTCGGAAGATGAGTTACCTGAAGGTCAGGAAGTCTTTATTGAACTGAATGCTGAACTGTCGCAAAAATGGCCAAATATCACTCAAATTGGTGATCAGCCTGCCGATCGTGAAGAATGGAACGGTAAAACAGACAAGTTACAGTATCTGGAAAAATAAGACTGTTCTTGGACTTGCAAAAAAGATCAGCAAATGCTGATCTTTTTTTATACTTAAAAAAACATTTGATTGCAATATTTTCAAATTTTATCCTTCAAATTGGATTAAAATAGCTCGTATTTATAAATATTTGATTTCTATAATGAAGCATGTTTTAAAGGGCTTACTGGGCATAAGCCTAGTCCCACTTGTCATGATTGGATGTAGCACATCTCCTCATAAACAAGGGCAAATACCCGATGGAAAACGGATCTTCATTCCTCAAGAACGTATTAGCCTTGAGCGCCCAATTCCACCTAAAACAGTACCTTATGTTTATAATTCATGGATTGCCATCGGCGATAATTTACATCGTGTCCGTGAATATGAAAGTTTTCTGGAACGCAATGGGGTCGGCAATATTATTCCGAGTTTCGAATTGTTGCGTTCTGCTCGTGACTGGCAAAAATGTGGCCGTGCCCAATACATGATTCCAAATCGTGAATTGTGGAGCAATCAAATTGCAACCTTACGAGTCTTTAAATATCTGGTTGCCGCCAAAGTGCTTACCGACTTTGAAGTGACCTCCGTTTATCGGGATTTGCCGCTTAACCAGTGTGCCGGTGGTGCAAATTCATCACGTCACTTATTCAATTCGGCAATCGATTTTCGCATTGGACCTGCAGTTCCCCAAGCTGAAGATTTTGCTTTTATTGAAAACACCAAATTTAAATTGTGCCAGTTTTGGGCCCAGTACGGACAAAGCCTGAATATGGGGTTGGGCTTGTATGCTTCTGGTCAAATCCATATTGATACTCAAGGTTACCGTACTTGGGGGCCAGACCTGTCACGCCACAGCTCGATGTGTAATTTTTAAAACCGTGTATTGCGTTAAAAAAGAGATCTTGCTGATCTCTTTTTTATTTTCCCTTTTTCAATAAATCAAAACGATAAATTGCACTCTGAATGGAAAGGTTTAAAATGCATGCATCGCAACACAGGTGACCAGACTATGCAACAAATGTGGACAGAGATTGATGCTTACATCGATGCACATTTAATTCCAGAAGACCCCATTCTGCTACAGACATTAAAAAACACTGAAGATAAAGGTTTTCCAGATCACCTCGCCGTCGCGCCCAATCAGGGCATGCTGCTGCAAATGCTGATTCAGATGAACAAATGCAAGCGCGTGCTTGAACTTGGTACTTTTGCTGCCTACAGCACCATGTGGCTGGCTCGTGCCCTGCCTGATGATGGCTACATCCTGACCATTGAAGGTCGTGATACCCATGCAGCTTTGGGTCAGGAAAACATTGATCGTGCCAAACTTCCGCAGACCATTGATCTTAAAGTCGGTCGTGCTGCAGACGTATTAAAGGCATTACCTGCCGATTTTGAGCCCTTTGACTTTGTGTTTATTGATGCCGACAAACAAAGCTATGCAGAGTATCTAGAACTCAGCTTAAACCTGTCCCATTCAGGGACCATTATTGTGCTGGATAATGTGATTCGCGCTGGTGAGATCATTAATCCTGACAATCACAAACCAAGTATTGAGGGCATTCGCGATATGTTTGCAGCCTTGCAAGACCATCCTCGAATTCTCTCTTGTACCGCATTACAAACAGTTGGCAGCAAAGGCCATGATGGATTTGCCCTGGCCATAGTGAAATAATATGACACAAAGGTTAAAAAACAGTCTTTTTGTTTTTCTATTTTTTTATTAATAACTTACAAATATTGTCCATATAGTTATCCACAAGTTATGCGGATAACTATGTACAATTATTCATCACACTGATCAAGTGCGAATGAACTTATTTCACCACCAGTAAGGGTACGGTTGAATTTCGGAAGATACTGGTTGCCACGCTTCCCAAAAAGAACTGGCGAATTTTACTGTGACTAAATGCGCCGAGCAATATCAGTTGTATGCCGTGTTCGCTTTGGTATTCCAGTATATTTTCCGAGACATCGCCATAACGGTATTCCGTCACCACATCCATTCCGGCATCACGTAAATACTGTGAAGGCTCATTCAGTATTTCCGGATGATCTCCTACATATAACAGGTGACATTGCAATAATCTGAGTAAATCACTTTGCGCGACACGTTTCATCAGATTAACGCAGGTCGGTGAATATTCATAGGCAAAAATGAATCGTGTGGGTGGCTTAAACTGTTCCCCCACAGTCATGATGGTACATTTTGCGCCACGGATAAAATTTTCCACATTACTGCCTATTGGTTTGTTGCGTTCCGCAGAACGCTCTCCGACCCGGCCAATAATGGCAATGTCATCTTCTTTAAGCACATGAAAACTTTGCTCCAGGAAATCGCCTTTTTCCTGAAGATGCGAGGCGTTAATCTGATACTTCTGCTGAATCATGTCAGAAATATGATTTAAAAGATTGTTGCTGTAATCCAGTGCCAGTTCACTTTGTTTCTGTTCAAGTTCTGCCAGTTCTTTCAGTAACATTGCATTACTTTCAAAACCAATCACCCCACTGATTTCACCCAAATGATAACTTGCTGGGTAATAGTCTAAAACCTGTAATAATACCAATTCACGTTGTGTCTGCTTTGCGACCCATGCTGCAGCTTCGGCAACTGCATTTACGCATGGAGAAGAATCAATACAAGCGATTACACGTTTCATTTTCGCCTCGCTTTTCGCCTATACAGGCTTTAAGTCTAATTGTTATTTTTAACTTAGCATAACTCTTCACCACTGTGCATGCTTTTATGTAATTAAACTTACTGGCTGATTCATATTCATTTTATTGGATTTTTTAATCCCGATGACGAATAAACTTCGCCGGATTCCCGGCAACAATAGTCGCCTTTTCAACATTTTTTGTGACCATGCTATTCATGCCCACAATGGCATGAGCATCAATTTTTACTCCATCTTTGACACCGACATGCGCGCCCAGCCACACATCCTGCCCAATCTCGATGCCCTGAGAACGTACCGGTTGCTGGTAAATGGGCTGTGCAAGCTCCATGCCGTGGTCAAAGGCATACAAATGACAGTATGCCGCCATACGCACCTGGTCATGCAGCTTGATGCCCATACGTCCACCATCCAGAATGCAGTGATGGTTGATGGCCACTTCATTGCCAATTTCTAAAGGGCCATGCAAGGTACAGTCTGCGGCAATAAAGGTATTATCGCCAATCGTTATTTTCCGGCCCGGCTCGGCAAAAATATGGGCCAGCGGTGAAATAAAACAGTTTTCACCAATTTCGACGGTTTCCATTTCCATCAAATAAGCTTGATATTCTTTTTGCCATTGCTCTGCCCAGCCGCGATTTTTCGGTTTTAATGACCAGTACAGCCAGGGCATGTAATTCAAACGGTGCTTATGCTGTTCACGATATTTTAAAAGCGGGTCTTGCTCAGTCATGTTCAGGCTCTTCTATAATTTTGAGTTGTTCGCGCCCGCGAGTTACATCCTGTATTTTCAGTGTCAAAGGCTGAATCTGATGGACTTGTAATAGGGCTTCGACCTGTACGCCTGTGGCGGTATATTGTTCCTGAAATTCGATGTGTTGCTGGTTCAGCTCATATTGAAAAATAGCCCACTCATTAAACTGGCAGGCAAAACTGATTTTTTTCTTTTCAATCAGCTCAATTTTTTCCGCCAGTAACAGGCACTGCCCGGCACAACCGCCATAGGCGCGAACCAGACCGCCAGTTCCCAGTTTAATACCACCATACCAGCGGTTGACCAGAACAATGACATTGGTCAATTCATTGCCTTCAATCGTGGCCAGAATCGGTCGGCCTGCTGTGCCGGACGGCTCTCCAGCATCATTAAAACGGACATTGTGACCAATTTTCCATGCCCAGCACTGATGTGTGGTGGTGATATCTTTATGCAGTTCTAAAAAATCTTTTACTGCCTGTTCATTTTCTACAGGAGCAGCAATCGCCTGAAAGCGACTTTTCTTAATGTCTTCTTCAAAAGTAACGGATGAGGCAATGGTAAATGGCATAAATCTGGAATAAATAACAACACAACGGCAGTATAGCCTGTTTTGAATGGCTTGCAGATACAAAAAAACCTTCTATAAAAGAAGGTTTTTAAATTAAAAAAGTATTTTAAGTTAAATGATACTGTAATTTATAAGATTAGATCATTCTGATTAAACTTTAACTAAACGGTAAAGTCTTCACCCAAATAAACTTTACGCACAGTATCATTTGCAAGCACTTCTTGAGGTGTACCCTCTGCAATTACCGCACCTTCACTGACAATATAGGCATGCTCACAAATCGCCAAAGTTTCACGGACGTTATGATCGGTAATCAGCACCCCAATTCCACGGTCTTTAAGATTACGAATAATATCCTTGATGTCTCCGACAGAAATAGGGTCGACCCCGGCGAAAGGTTCATCCAACAGCATAAACTTAGGATCGGCAGCCAAAGCACGGGCAATTTCTGCACGGCGGCGTTCACCACCGGACACACTCATGCCCAGTGAATCTTTAATATGACTGATTTTAAAGTCAGCCAGCAATTCATTTAAACGCTGTTGACGCTGCTGTTTGTTCAAATCCTTACGGGTTTCAAGAATCGCCATAATATTTTCAGAAATCGTCAGTTTTCTAAAAATGGAAGCTTCTTGCGGCAAGTAACCAATACCCTTACGCGCACGCTCATGCATGGCCAAGTCGGACAAATCAAGATCATCCAAGTGAATCTCGCCCTTGTCCATTCGAACCAAACCCACCACCATATAGAAACTTGTGGTTTTACCTGCACCATTTGGACCAAGCAGGCCTACAATCTGCCCACTCTGCATCTGGAAAGAAACATCCTTGACGACCCATCTTTTACTATAGTTTTTTGCCAGATGTTTAATACACAAGGTTTGGGGTTGATTTAGCGATTGATCCATTAATCACGTGCTCCCGGGAATGATTTTGAGCTAGATGGCGGAATAACAATTTGTACGCGACCTGAAGATGAACCGGTACTGTTTGGTGTGCCCGTTGCCTCAACATCACCCTTATTCATGCTGTATTTCAAAGTATTACCGCGGATACTTGCCCCATCCTGCTGTAAAAATGCATTGCCAGACAAGGTGATAATGCCAGTTTGGGCATTATAAACAATTTTCTGCGCCTGACCTTTTGCCAAACCCTTATTCACCTCGGTTTGTTGTTGAAAACGTGCCGGACCGCCTGTCGCCGTAATGCTACTGATCTGTTTTTGACTGTTCAGATTGGCAACAATAGAGTTGGCTTGCAATCTCATGGTGCCCTGTTCGATGATGACATTTCCGCTATAGGTCGTCACCCCGGATTTTTCATTATAGGTAGCACGGTCAGCAACCAGTGAAATAGGCTGATTTCGGTCAGATGGAATGGCAAACGCCGCTGCCGACGAGAATACAACCAAACCGGCTAAAGCTGCCTGTTTAAGCAAAGTTTTAGACAATGTAAGCTTAAGATTGTGGTTCATATTTTCCTCGAATATTAAAAAATTCGTATTGACCGTCATTTAGATTGGCTTTCAGCCCCTGGCTTACAAATTCAGCTTGCGGAGATTGCACAGTGACCTGTTTATTTGTCTCAATTTCCCGAGTTTTAGGATATCCGGTTAATTCCTGGGTCTGAAACTGCATTTTGCCCTGTGGCATCAACTTGGTCGCCACGACATTTCCCGACAGAATCACCCGTTGATTGTCATCATAACTGTTCGCCACTTTGGCATAAAAAGTGGCATCAACTGCGCCATTTTTATACAGCGAGGCATTCAGGTTTTCCAGTTTGGCCGTTTCCTTTTGCATGTCCTGTTCCATACGGTCGACCTGAGCACGGGCATACAAATTACCGTTGTCATCGGTTTGAGTCAGGTTAATTTTTTCAGCGGAATAGGTCATGCTTCTGGCTGAATCAACCTCGAGCTTGTTGCCCTTACCACTGTAATAGTAGTAACCACCACTTATAGCTGCAATTGCTATAGCAGTCAGGTATAAAACTTTTGTATCCATAAGTGTGGCACTTAACTCAAATTCAATGAATTGTTTAACAATTAATGTGGGGCAGCGGTATAGCTTTCAAGCAGTTGTTCATAAGCCCCTTTGGCCGTCAGAATCATGTCGCAGATTTCACGCACTGCACCACGACCACCCATGGCCTGAGTGACAAGGTCAGCACGGCGTCGAACTTCGACATGACCATTCGGAACAGTCACTTTCATACCGGCAATGGCAAATGCCGAAAGATCAGGCCAGTCATCGCCCATATATAAACAGTCTTCTGGAGCAACATTCAATTGGGCACAGGCTTCGCGTAATGCAGTGCCTTTGTCTTCACGGCCCTGGAAAACCAGGTCTACACCCAAGTCAGACATGCGCTTTTCTACAATATTGCTTTTACGTCCAGTAATAATAATGACTTTTACACCGGCTTTCTGTACGAGTTTCATACCTAAACCATCACGGATATCAAAGGACTTGATTTCATCCCCAGTATTGGTCAGGGTGACAAAACCATCACTCAGAATTCCATCGACATCAAGAACCAAAGCTTCAACATGGCGCGCCTGTTCCAATAAAATATAAGATGCCATTTCTTAATTCACCCCGGCTTGAATCAGGTCATGCATGCTAATCACGCCAATAACCTTGTTTGCACTATCTACTACAACAAATTGATTGATTTTCTTTTCGTTCATGCGCTCTAGGGCTTCAACGGCACGTGCCTCTTGCGAAATGGTCAATGGACTTTTAGTCATGACCTCAGAAACCGGCAAGTTCACATCAAAGCCTTGTTGTTTATCAATTAAACGACGTAAATCACCATCAGTAAAAATACCCAATAGAACGTCATTTTGGTCGACAATTGTGGTTAAACCTAGGCGTTTGTTTGAAATTTCGTATAAAACCTGGTTCATTGGTGTATCTGGAGAAACTTTTGGCAATTCTGTACCTGTGTGCATGAGGTGTTCGACATGCAACAACAAGCGTTTACCCAAGGCGCCGGCAGGATGAGACAGCGCAAAATCATCGGCAGTAAAGCCACGTGCATCCAGCAAGGCAACTGCCAAGGCATCGCCTAAAGCCAGAGTTGCCGTGGTGCTTGATGTCGGTGCCAGACCCAGTGGACAGGCTTCCTGAATATTCCCCAAAGTTAAGGCCACATCGGCATTTTGCGGCATAGGGCCTTTGTTGTCGCCACTAATGGTAATTAGAGGAATTTCCAGACGCTTGATTAATGGCATAAGCATCATGATTTCATCACTCTTGCCCGAGTTAGAAATGGCAATCAGCACATCGCCAGGAACCAGCATGCCTAAATCGCCATGTCCCGCTTCACCTGGATGCATAAAGAATGACGGTGTACCTGTAGAAGCAAAGGTTGCTGCCATTTTACGGCCGATATGCCCTGACTTACCCATACCGGTAATGACTAAACGCCCTCGACACTTCAAGATGATTTCACAGGCACGACTAAAACGATCATCAATTTGTGTTGCCAATATTTCCAGTGCTTGTTCTTCTATACGCAAAGTTTCTAATGCAACTTTTTGAAAGTCTATTTGATTTGGCATATTTGGTGGGTTCAAAATAGGTTTACCTTTACTCTATACAGAGTTGATTCAATCAAGCAAAAAATAATTTTCGCAATTTTATCATATCTATGCAAATGTCACGTTTCTAAATTACAAGATTTCAATAATTGTGCAGAAATTATGGTGAGTGAACCTAGGTTTATCGCGAACTTCATCCTTACTCTCTTCAGGTCATGTGTCATGAATCATTCTGCATTTATGTAAAGCTGAGTGTATATTATTAGACTTGGTTGATTATTTAATTCTCATATGAAAAATACGCTTTCTGATCACAAGCAAATTGGTGTGGTTGCCACTTTTCCTGAACTGGTCAATTCCAAGTTTCAAGGAAATATAAATGCCATGTGCTGGTATAGAAATCTGGCTGGTGATTTTAAAGAAATCGTGACTAAACTGGAATTAAAAGAGAATATTACTGAAGTTTCTGTGGAAGATCTTTTAGCGCTGCAACTTTCAGAACAAGGTCATCTGGCTCGGGAAGTGATCTTAAGCGATATCCAGCTATTAACCGATTTCGGAGCCTCCCCATCTCTTAATTTACTTAAAAGTTATGAACGGGATGAAGGGCTGGATTTCATTTCAACAGATGTGTATTCCTATCACGTGGACCGCTCACCTATAGAAACCGATACTTTTTTATGTACTTATTCTGGTTGTGCCAGTGATATTTTGCCAAATGATCAGGTTGAGCAAAAGATTTTGGGTGGTGTTTCAAAAAGTATGCTAGCGTTAAACAAATCCGTTATTAAGGTAAAAGAAAGTCAAATCAAAGGCTTTAAAATGATTTTCGAGCTTTTTAGAAAAGTTGCAACT
>NZ_JBNCAT010000008.1:0-88631 GCF_049808495.1 Acinetobacter sp. G11 | reverse complement strand
AGTGTAGTTCATGATGCAACTTTGACTTTGGTCGGTCGGAAGCAAAATGCTAGCTCATCTTGCTTCCTTCCAATAATTTAATCTCTGTTGCACTTCATTTGAGAATCTAAGTTTTTTAATAGTTTGGATTGATCTGAATATTTCACTTCTTCTTTGGGTGATGAGTCTGTGTGAGTCATCAAGATGACTAAATCAGGAAAATTCAAAACGTCAGCAGGTATTGTGCTGATCACTGTCAACGCTTTGACAGTGTTTATCGCCTATTCAGGGCAGACTGTATTTCAACAACACAATGTTGCAATAAAAATTGAAATATAAGGAACCGCCATGAGCCAAACCCAAACAGCACAATATGACCCAAATTACCAGTATCAACATATTCAGGTGAAACCGATTGCCGGTCGTATCGGTGCGGAAATTGAGGGCGTAAAACTCTCTGCAACTCTAGATCAAGCTACGGTGCATGAAATTAACCATGCACTGGTGAAATACAAGGCCATCTTCTTTAAAAATCAGCAGCACCTGACCGATGACGAACAGGAAGGCTTTGCTGCTTTATTAGGAAAGCCTTTAAACCACCCAACGGTTCCGGTCAAAAGTGGCACAGCCCATGTATTAGAGCTGGATTCACGTGGTGGACGGGCAGATACCTGGCATACCGATATCAGTTTTATTGAAGATTATCCAAAAGCCTCCATTTTACGCAGTATAGTTGCGCCGGCAGCGGGAGGAGATACGGTTTGGGCCAATACCACAGCGGCTTATAACGACCTGCCAGCAGAACTGAAAGTTTTGGCGGACAGTTTGCGGGCAGTACACAGCAATGACTATGACTATGCCTCTAAGGTAACCACAAGCCCGCGTATTGATGCAGAAAAATATCGTGCGCTATTCAATTCAACCGAATATGAAACAGAGCATCCATTGGTGCGTGTGCATCCGGAAAGCGGTGAAAAGACCTTGTTATTGGGGCACTTCTTTAAACGTTTTGTGGGCTATAACAGCCAGGATTCACGCCGCCTGTTTGATCTATTTCAGGACTATGCCGTGAATCTGGAAAACATCGTGCGCTGGCGCTGGAGTGTGGGTGATGTGGCCATCTGGGATAACCGTGCCACCCAGCACCGTGCGATTAATGACTATGGGGATGAGCTGCGTGTCGTGCGCCGTGTCACCATTGCAGGGGATATTCCGTTTGGTGTAGATGGCCGCCCAAGTGTGAGCCTGAAAAAAGTGGTCAAACAGGACATTTCTAATTTTACTTTTGAAAATGGTCAAATTCTGGAAAAAGCATCCTGATGATTCAATGAACTGATTTGCGCTGTGTTGGACCCGTAGTGATCTGAATTCGAGATATACATAGCGCTAAAAATTGGTTGGTCTAAGCATACGAAAAACCTAGTATTTATATATTAGGTTTTTTTATTTTAATGAGATCATCACTTTCGTATGCAGAGTCGCGCAGAAAAATTACAGCAGATTTTCGGTCAGGATGCAGTGTTTTCTGCATTCAATACACAGTCGCATCAAACTTTAATGCAGCATGTGAAATATCTGCGTTTTTTACCACAGCAACAGATCTTGCATTATCAGCAGAAAATGGAGGATATCTATGTGCTGTTGTCTGGACGGATGCAGATTGGCTGGCTGCTCAGTGATGGCGAGTTTAAGGTCAGCGATTATGTGAAAATGTATTCGGTGTTTAATCTGGTGCCATTTTTACAGCAAAAACCGCTGAATTTTGATTTTTATGCGGTAGAGCAAGTCGAAGTGGCGGTAATTTCAGGTCAGGTTTTTCTGGAACAATTACAGCAGCAGCCGCAAGCCATGTGGCAGATCATTCAATTATTGAGTGAACGGATGTATGGCTTGATGGAGAAAAACCGTTATCTGCAAACCGCGAGTATGACGCAAAAAATTGCGCAACATTTAATAAGCTTGGGTCAACAGGCAAGACCAGCAGGTCAGGCCAATTCGACCATGCAGTTTAAAATGAGCCAGCAGGAATTTGCCGAATTACTGCATGTGTCTCGGCAAACCTTAAACAAGCAACTGCAATATTTTATCCAAGAGCGCATTGTAGAGTGGAATTATAGTCAAATCCGTATTCTTGATCTGCAGCGCTTAAAACAGATCAGTCATTTCTAGTGGGGTATTTCTGGATATAGGATTGAAAAATTGCTCATCACACTGAAATTTTCCTGGATGACTGAAAGCGATTTCAAAATTTAAGGCAATAAAAAAGGCAAAGTCAAAACTTTGCCTTTTATGATCATGAACGATCTTAGTGGTGATGACCACCTGCACCGTGTACGTGACCGTGTTCTAATTCTTCAGCAGAAGCTGCACGAATTTCAACAATTTCAACTTCGAAAGTTAAATCTTGGCCAGCAAGCGGGAAGTTGGCATCTACAACAACGTTGTCGCCTTCAACCGCTTTAACAGTCACGATTTGAACGCCGTCATCAGTTTGAGCCTGGAATTGCATACCAGGTTGGATGTTGTCCACACCTTGGAACATTTGAGCTGGAACTTCTTGTACGAGGTCAGGGTTGTATTCACCATAACCTTCAGCAGCAGGAACGTTTACAGTGAATTTTTCACCAACAGTTTTGCCTTCTAAAGCGTTTTCTAAACCAGGGATGATGTTACCCGCACCGTGCAAATATGCAAGTGGCTCACCTTGTGATTGGTCGAGAGTTTCGCCCTCTGCGTTAGTCAACGTGTAGTGGAAAGAAACCACGAGGTCATTTGCAATAGCAGTCATGTTATTGATCCATTCAATTTTTTAAGGGTACATCATAAAGTGAAAAGTGGGTTTTGTAGACTAGATTTAGCAAAAATCTGCAATTTTCCCACTTTGTATGGCGTTTTTTTAATAATGGGGACAATTTTTTAAATTTCAATGCAATTTTATCTTTGGCCCCATTTTTCTTGTGACAAAATCTTTGGCGGTTAAAAGACCTGCATGGACATAGCCATGAATGGTCGCTTGATGCAGTCGATATAAAGAGATATACATCGATTTTGCCAGCAAACCTTGCACATTCACTTGTCCGAGTAATTCTCCCACGGCTTTGTTATGGCTTAATGACACCAGCGAGCCTTTATCGGAGAATTTGAACATCGGTTGGGGCTTGCCCTGAATGCGGGCTTTCATGGCATCAACCAGGAAACTGGCTTGCTGGCTGGCCACCTGAGCACGTGGACCGAGTACCGGTTCATCCGCAGTGGGTTGGCAATGGGCGCAGTCACCAAAAGCAAAAACATTCGGATCAGATAGCGTCTGCAGTGTTGCATACACTTTCAGACGGTGAATATTGTCCTTCGGAAAGTCTTTTAACTTTTCCAGAACAGCAGGGGCTTTAATGCCTGCCGCCCAGACTTTCAGTTCGGCATCTATAGAGCTTCCATCGGCAAAATAGACTTTGTCCTCGTCAACTTTTGCTACCCGGTGTTGGGTCAAAACCTGAATTCCAAATTGCTCAAGTTGATGGCGGGTGTGGTTGGCGATGCTTTCAGAAAGGGCAGGCAAAATCCGGTCGGCGGCTTCAATTACGCTAATATGGACATTGTTCGGGTCAATTTTGTTTAAGCCATATTTAAAGTAAGTTTCTTTGGCTTGAAACAGTTCGGCAGTAAGTTCTATACCGGTTGCACCTGCACCAATAATGGCAATATTCAGGACGCGGGTAGTATCATGATTTTGGGCCTGCAAATATAAATGCAGAAGGTCTTGCTGAAACACATCTGCCTGTTTACGGCTATCCAGAAAATGGCAGTGCTGTTTCACACCTTCAGTATTAAAGTCATTCGAGGTCGAACCCACTGCAATAATTAAGGTATCGTAATCCAGATGAATATTTTTCTGGCTTTGATCTGGCTGGGTTTGTTGGAATTTAGACCGCTGCGATGTTTCAAGAATAATCTGTTTGGCGTTTGGGTCGATTCCAATAAAACTGCCCAGAACAAACTCATAATGATGTTTGGCAGCATGGGCAAAATAATTGGTTTCTTCGGCATGCGGATTAAGGGTACCCGCGGCAATTTCATGTAACAGCGGTTTCCAGATATGGGTCAGCTTCTGATCGACTAAAGTGATGTGAGCTTGATGGGATTTACCTAATGTATTACCCAGTTGCGTTGCAAGCTCTAAACCGCCGACACCGCCACCCACAATAACAATTTTATGGAGATTGCTCATTTTTTTGACCTATTTTTATTTTAAAGACGAAAAAAAGATGGCATCAATATGCCACCTTCAATTCATTGCTTTTGTTTATATTGTTATACAGCTTACATAATTTAAAGAAATGTCACCTAATTAACCTAGAGGATAAATTTTGACTTTAATTTCCTCAGTGGAGAAAAAGCTAAAAAGCTGTTTAAGCCAAATGGCAATTTTCTGGAAGAAATTGGCTTCTTCAATTTGCACATCATTTTCAATGGCAATGGTGCGAATCAACTGGTTATTCTGGTAAACATGCACAGTTGCCAGTTGCATGACTTGGGCTAAAGGTGCAGTCAGGTATTTTTCTTTAATTTCAACATTTAAGTGGGTTTTGGTTTCTTGTAAGGGAGCAATCGCCTGAATTGTTCCATTGCCGGTATTCAGCATAACACGCTGATTCACCCTATCATAAGTTTGCAGGTCAATTGCATAGGGCTGGTCATACAAAGACGTCGTCACAATTTGCGGTTGGCTGGTTTCCAGTTTGAACATTTTTAAAGTGGATTTAATGACCGGCAACTCAGCGATCAGCTGCTTGTCTTTAATTGCCACTTCATTACGGGTATAGGTATAAGCCATATCCAGCAGGGTATGTGCAACTTCAGCACGTTTTAAGGCATTTTTTGTTCCCATCACCACCACAATCAGACGGCGTTCAGGCAGTGCAGGATTACCGGTAGGACGGTGTGCAGTCAGTGCCAGGTTATAGCCTGCCGCTTTGGTGAAACCTGTTTTTAAACCATCCACACTGGGGTCAAACTTGAGTGCCAGGTTGGTTGCGCGATGAAAACGCTGGTTATAACTGAAACTTGGCATGACTGAATAATGCAGGTATTCAGGTGTCTGAACACTAACGGCTTGACCAAGCAAGGCCATGTCATGAGCTGATGAGTAATGATTTGGCATGGTCACGCCTGGCGCATTGGCAAAATGCGTGTCCTTCATCCTTAGAGCTTTGGCTTCTTTATTCATGCGTTCGATGAAAGCCGGTACGCTACCCGAAATGCGTTCTGCCAAAGTCACAGCCGCATCATTGGCTGACATCACGATCAGGCCTGCAAGCAGCTGATCAACGGTGATCTGATCACCTTCTTTCAGGTACATCTGCGACTCGTCCCACTGCACCATTTTTACCACCGGTGTCGCCGTGATGACCTCATCTTTCTTTAAATGACCGGCTTCAATTTCTTTCAGGGCGATATAGGCAACCATCATTTTGGTCATAGATGCCGGTGCACGTTGCTCATGGCTATTGTGCTCTGCAATGACCTGACCTGATTGGGTGTCAAGAATGGTCCATGCAGCGGCTTCAACGCTTTCAGGAACCAGGTTCAGCAATGCAGCATTGACTATCGTGGAGCACAATAAACTTAAGGATGCGAGGAGGTAGATGACAGCTTTCAATGATCTTCCTTATTTACCAATCCATTGGTGGTAGAAATGCAAAAAATATGAGGAATGCTATGCCTTTTTTTTAAGTATGGCTAGTCGGAATTGTAGACAATTGCGACAGTTCAGCATTGCCGGGCAAAAAATGCTAAGCTAATTGTTAAGTTAACTTTTCTTATATTTTATATTGCCCATTATGTTGCATTATCAAATCGAATTTGACGATTATCGTCAGCATCTTATTCACGTGACACTTCGCTTTTTGGCAGAGCCCACCCAAGTCTTGTCACTGCCGACCTGGATTCCGGGCAGCTATCTGATTCGTGAATTTTCAAAGCATATTGAGTCAGTTCGTGCATATGATGAAGAGGGCCGCATTTTACAAATTCAGAAATTTGAAAAGAATAAATGGCGTTTATTTAACACCGATCATGAGCTGATTACGGTGGAATATGATGTCTATGCCTATGATTTATCGGTACGTGGCGCTTATGTCGATCAAACCCGCCTTTATGTGAATCCGGCCTGTGCATGTTTGGGACTTGAGGGACAGGAAGATAAAGCGGTTGAAGTGGAAGTGTTCTTGCCAGATGAGCTGAAGCATTTCCAGTTGGCAACCGGTTTAATGGCCAAAAGCCTGGTTAAAGGCCGCTATACCTTGAAGGCAGACAACTATGCCCAATTGATTGATTCACCATTTGAGCTGTCAGAGCAAACCCGCTTTAGCTTTGAAGCCAATGGTATTCCGCATGAATTCGTGGTGTCTGGCAAACATGCCATGAATGCCGCGCGCATGCAGCAAGACATTGAAAAAATCTGTGCCACTGAAATTTCAATGTTTGGTTCAGCACCATTTAGCGACTATACCTTTATGACCATGGCGACAGGCAATAGCTATGGGGGCCTGGAGCATCCGAACAGTACCAGTCTGATTACCCCGCGTGACGATTTGCCTAAAGTGGATGAACCTGCTGAACCCTCTGCAGATTATCAGCGTTTTCTGGGGCTGTGCAGTCACGAGTATTTCCATTCCTGGTTGGTGAAATTTATCCGTCCTGAAAATTTCGTTAATTATGATTTGAACAAAGAAGGCTACACTTCGCTGCTTTGGATTTTTGAAGGTTTTACTTCATATTATGACGATTTGATTCTGCTGCGTAGTGGTGTGATTTCTCAGGAATCTTATCTGAAATTATTAAAGACGCAGATAGACCGCTATTTGCAGAACCCGGGGCGTGCGATTCAAACCGTTGCAGATTCAAGTTTTGATGCCTGGGTGAAATTCTACCGTCAGGATGAAAACTCGAATAACGCCGGTACCAGCTACTATAATAAGGGCTGTTTAGTGGCGGTGTGTCTGGATTTGGGCTTGCGTTTACGCGGTTCAAGTCTAGATGCCTTAATGCGTAAATTGTATAAAAATGCGCAAAATGGTGTTCAAGTTAATGAGCGTACCATCTTCGATTTGTGTAATGAGTTGACCGGTGATAACTGGCTTGAACAGATCAATCATTTGATCAATACCACCGATGAGTTGCCGCTAGACCAGTTATTCCCTGAGTTTGGTCTAAGTTTTGATATTAAAAATGACAAGTCATTGCCATTTGGCTTAAAGCTTGCCGATAAACCCGAAGGTGTGGTGATTCAAACTGCGCGTCGTGATGGTGCAGGGGCAAAAGCAGGTCTTTCTGCGCAAGATGTCATTCTCGCGATTGATGGCTTGAAAGCGACCAGCAAACTGGTAGAAAAATATGCAAAACTAGAAGGTACTTACACCGTTCATGCTTTCCGCCGTGATGAATTGATGACTTTTGAGGTTCAGGCCGGTGGTTCAGAATTGACTGAAGTTGAGCTGAAAGTTGAGGATCAGGCTAAGGCTGAGAAGTGGTTAAAGGCAATTTAACTCACCTTTAAATACTTTGTATAAAAGAGGATGTTTACATCCTCTTTTTTTGTTCTATGCTTTATTTAAGCCTCATTTTAAAAAGTATAAAAATGAAAAAGAGCAATAATTTCGATATCCCGATCTGGGTATTAATATTGCCTATGGTGCTGGCTCACCCGGTCAATATTTACTTTCTGGATGGGAAGTATTCATTTGATGCAGCGCTTTTGTTCGCCTGTATTTTTACAATTGTTGCTGTGGTCAGCATTAAGCTTGTGTACGATTTTTTGAAGAATAAATTTCGTTCTAAATAGCCTAAGTATTATTTGATGATTTCATAAAAACTATGTTAAACAATTGTCTAAATATTTGTTTTTATGATTAGAAGATGAATCAAAAAAGTTTGTATTGGGGAATGGGGATAACAGCAGTTTGGCTAGTTGTGATTATAGCCTTCTGGATTTTTGGAGGATTGAAACCACCCTCATCATTAAATGAATTAGGCGATTTCCTTGCAGGCATCGTTGCGCCTATAGCTTTTCTTTGGCTGATTTTGGGATATGTCCAGCAGGGCAAACAGTTAGATCAAAATACAAAAGCTTTGGAGCAACAAGAAAGAGCTTTGCAATTACAGATTGATGAGATGAGGGAGAGTGTTAAGCAGCAAAAAGAATTAGTTCAAATTCAAGAAAAACAATTTTTTGTGATGAATCAAGCAGAAACTCCTATTTTAAAAATTGATATTCAAAATATGAAATTTCAAAAAAATAGTATTAAGGGACTAAATGGATGGGATGGATACAATTTAAATTTGAAAATACAAAATTTTGGTGGCGATGCTATAAAAATAAAAATTGTAAGTAACCAGAATGAAAATTTAGGAAATATTGCTGCAATTTTAAGAAAAGAGGAAGTGCAATTTTCATTAACGTTATTTGAGAGACATGCGGAGCATCTTACGAATACCGATTTGGCTGCATACTTTTGTCTAGAATTTGAAGATATTTTTGGAAATTCTATGAAATGGAAATATTTGATTATAGGACAATTACAACAAATCATAGATGACGGTTTTAATTGTGATGTAATAAAAATATAACAACATATAGTTGATAGCTTTATTTATGGAATTCAAATTAATAAGATTATAATATTTTTCAAATATTAAGATGAATTATACCCTTTACTGATCAACACATTGTGATTTAAAAAAATTTAAAAGTAGAAATTGATTTGATTATTTTTATAAAATAATTTTAATTCCCCCGATAGGTTGAATACCCATAAGGACTGAGCAACAGCGGAATATGGTAATGCTCCAAACTGCCATCAATCACAAATACCACCGGTACTTCCGGAAAAAAAGAACGCTGGTTTTTTGTCTTAAACCAGTCGCCGGTTTTAAAAGTAACTTTATAAATACCTTTTTGAAGGTTGGTGTCTTTAGGATATAAATCCGTAATTCGGCCTTCACTATTGGTTTTCGCTTCATTGAGCTTGGTCCATTTATCACCTTGCTGTGCTTCCAGTACCACGGATACATTGGAGGCAGGTAAGCCGGAATCCAGATTCAGTACATGAACACTTAAAGGATTTTGAGCAAAACTCAAAGTCGAAAAACCTGCGATAAAAGCAGAAAAGATAATATTTTTCATAATAAGCCGACTCAAATTGCAACCTAAACTCAGTCTACAGAATATAAAAAAACAATATATTTGGATTTTGTATTAAAAAAGGGTGCTTATGCACCCTTATTATATTGTGGCGATTAGCCGCGACC
Organism: Acinetobacter sp. G11; assembly: GCF_049808495.1. NCBI lineage: Bacteria > Pseudomonadati > Pseudomonadota > Gammaproteobacteria > Moraxellales > Moraxellaceae > Acinetobacter > Acinetobacter sp. G11. The sequence goes on along the minus strand of NZ_JBNCAT010000008.1, from coordinate 79,346 downwards.
ACGGCCACGACCACGCGGCGCTTTGGTGTTTGGACGCGTTGTCCCGTTGGTCTTGCGACGTGGTTTCTCGCTTTCATCCATTTGCCAGATACGTTTGGTACCTGACTTCTTCTTCACAGAACCATCTTTGTTCTTGCGAACCATAGGTTTACCGCCCGTACCACCCGGTTTTTTCACATAAGAACGTGAACGGTAAGGTTCTTCGGCAGGGACATCTTTAAAGTCAGGGTAGAGTAAAGGTTCAATTTCTTTGGTTTCACCCGGTTGCAGACCCAACTGAACAAGATCAATCGAACCAATTTTAGTACGAATCAAACGTAAAGTTGGAAAGCCTACCGCAGCAGTCATACGGCGAACCTGGCGGTTACGGCCCTCACAGATTGAAATTTCAACCCAGGAGGTAGGCACCGACGCGCGGAAACGAACCGGAGGATCACGCTCCCATAACCATTCAGGCTGTTGCACTTTAATGGCTTTGGCAGGAAGGGTCATGCCATCTTTCAGTTCAACCCCTTGACGAAGCTGTTCCAGCGCTTTTTCAGTGACATCACCATCCACCTGGACCAGATAAGTTTTAAACTTCTTGTTGGCCGGGTTGGTAATAAACTGGTTTAAACCGCCGTGGTCGGTTAAAAAAACTAAACCTTCCGAGTCCATATCAAGGCGACCCGCCAAACGCAAAGTCGGATCGTCTACGAAGTCAGACATGGTCATGTGTGCTTCGTCTTTACGGAATTGGGAGAGGACGTCATAAGGTTTGTTGAGAATGACAATTTTCACTTTAACCTACTGTAATATATAAAATAATTTATTTGTGGTGTTCATGTTACCCGTTTAGTTACCCGTTTATGTGAAAGTAGGTTAAGGATAGACAAGAAAAAGCCCACTATGTGTGGGCTATCATATCAGATTCTGTTTTATGTTCCTCGACTTTATGCTTCACATATGATGAGTACCAAAAAACATCCTTTTCTGAAAGTCGGACCGGTTGTCTAATATCACCAGAGTTCACCATTGAATAGAATTTATCTTTACCAATGGCAAGTAACTGCATGAACTCTTTCGCCCGAATTCTGCGATCAATTTCCATCATTTCACCTCCGGCCTTTTCTCTAAACTCTCACGCCAGTTACCTCTAAAAACATTGTATCCATGGTGTTCTAACGTGAATTCCTCATCACAAACCCAAGCATCATCATCCTCACCACCAATGAAAGGCTTCCCACTTCCAGATGGAAATAGCCATGAATTCCTATCCTCATCAGTCGCAATCCATTCAACTTCATCCGACACATTTGACCAGTCATACTTAGTCACGACACTTCCCCCCAATCTTTTACCTGCTTTGATTTCTGCATCTGTGGCGTGGCGAATCATAGAAAGGTCGGTGCAGCGTTTTGCGCCCTCATCCATCCACACCTCACCTTTTCGAGTCCATGCAACAGTCATCAATTCACCGTGCATAAAATCATCAATAAATACGATTTTGTCGCTTTCCTCAAAAATATTGTGCTGTCGTCGGTATTCAAGCATGTGTTCGCGCAATCCCTGAGCATTCATAATAAAATCAATGTTAGGTTGGCTTAAAATATCCCTGCACTTTTCATAACCGCCAAAATCGCTGATCACTCTTTCATAGAACTTCATGAAACTTCTCCCAAAGCCAGCACCACACTACTCGGCAATCCACTTAAATAAGTCGTAAACAAGTGATACAACTTATCTGCATTCATCTCGTTGATTTCCAGCATTGCACCGGTGCCAGATTTAACACGCTGCCTTGACCATCCGCGCATATCAAAAGTGAACTCATTGTCGAAATCCACTGCATTGATAATTGCATTGAATGAGCCAACATCACCAGCAGACCATGAATCGATGTAAGGCTTGTCACGTGCAACAAGGTTATCAAGTTGGAGTTGAGCAAACTGGATGTTTGTGCGCTGGATTTCAGTCATTTAAAACCACTCCATCAACAACCAATGCAATTTGAATCTGACCATTGGTTCTGTCATTAATTAATTTCTTGAAATACCCAATAGCTTGACCAAGTGTGTTTTCATCAGCTTGGGCAGGGCGTACTGCAAGCACCTGAACAGCATCAAGCAGCTTGCGAATTTCGTGTATTTCGATACGTTGAATTTCAGTCATTGGTTGGCTCCTGATCTTCGCCAAAAATTTCAGGAACATTTTCAACTTTTCCAAGTTGTATTGAATAACCTAAATATTTGTTTAACTTTTCTATCTTGTTGATTTTCGCAGCATAATCTTCTTTAAAGCCAAACTGCGCCCAACTATTCAATTCATCAACCACGGCAAGAAGATCATTTAATTCCAGATGAATGCGCTCTTTATTATTCAGCGGCAAATCAGGATGTTTTTCTGTCATCCCAAATTGAGCTGTTTTAAGGGAAATCTGAGCAATTTCAGTGGCTTCTTCGGCAAGTTTCATTAGCAGGAATTGTTCATGTGTCATTTTATTCATGGCTTTGCTCCTGTGCTTTAATTACCTTAGGAAGTGGCATCCAGTGAGTAGGAGGTTCGTCCTGACAGTTGGGCCAATATTCATCTAGATTTTCATCTATCGTTGTATATTCCTTATCAGGTTCGATATCTGGCGCATAATCCCAACAGACCAAGACGGTTTCATCAACTGGTGGCATTTGATCTTCAACCAAAATCCATTCCGGCACAGCTTGAGCTTTTTTCCGACTAAAATTAATAGCCTTTTTCCACATGGTCCAACTAGTATTTACACGATGATAAATTTCAGTCACATCATCTTCAAAATCTGGACCGAGACCTTCTTTAACCACATAGTTCCCTTGATTCATATCGAAAACCACAAATTCAAAATGACTTGGCAACCAATATGCCGCTTCAAAGTTTGGCAATTGCTCAGCCCAAAATGCTTGTTTTTCTGCCAGTGTTGGCTTTTTTTGAATATCCATCACGCCATCACTCCCAAATTCACATCCAATGGACTAACCAAATGCACCTGATATTCTTCATAAAGCACCTGGCAATTTCGATTACCGGTTAAATCCTTTGCAACCAGCACATAATCCAGTTTTGTACCTTTGCCTTTAAAAGTTGCACCACCGTCGGCAAGGTCTTTCTTTGTGTAGCCCAATTTTTCCAGCCACAATTTAAAGCCAGCTACATGTTTATTTTTGATGCGGAAGATCATCGATACCCCCAACTATTCACAAAATCCTGAATACAATCTTCAATACCGAAAAGATTGATGTTCTTGTATGTCTTAACCCGGCCATTGTGCTGCACAAGCAGCACACGGGTTATTGATGAATATTGGTAGCTCATTAAGGCTCACCAATTGCCGCAGTAAAAGGATCCAATTCAAGTCGACGCTTCTCGACCATTTCCATTAATCGCGGTTGAATCTCCGGATCACATGCAGATACATCAATTTCCAGTGCATCCAGCTCAGTCAGGTCTTCAGCCTTTTGAATACGAACTGCGAGTGATGATTGAGCCTTAGGTGGATTAAGCTCGACCAGGCGTTTATTGATTGCATTAATTAATGGCTTGCGCTGTTCTTCGGTCCAGTGCGTGGTGTACTTGATTTGAGCATTGGCTTCCATTGGTGTAGCTGCATTGGCAACATTTCCAAGTAATTCATTTAGTAACACCTGGTGAATATCGTCTACATCGGCTTGAACTGACGGTTCCAGATGCTCATCTTTTGGGGATTGAATGAGACTTTCAGCTTCTTGTTGCAGTCGCTTAAGTTCATCAACGCTTAAATCATTAGCCAGTTCAACCTTAGGCGTGTATTGCTCAGGATCAAGTTCAAGCAATTTATCTTCAGTCAGCTTGCACAAATGTTGTTGATCTTCACGCTCCAGATGGCCATTAGCCATAAAGACAGGGCGTAGAGCCAAAACATCCCGTGTTGTTGTGCATTCATCAATTTGAGCCGTAAACTTCTCAACCAATTTCACTGCATCAGTTTCAACAAATTCCTCTGTCAAACTGTCTTCTACTGCAGTAACTTGACCTTGCTCGGGGATCTGAATATCTGACTGACTTTCAAATGTCTTTTCTTCCACATCATTTGATGTTGAATTTTGGTCATTTGCAGCTGGTTCTTCTGTTTTACGGCTACGACGTTTTTTAGTCTTACCTGTATTGTCAATTGTTGGTGGATAAAAGATGTTCCGGCCAAACAGCTCGCCAATTGCCTGCAGCTGTAGTTCTGCATTTCCTTTATCTGCCTGGGCGAAACCATTACGCACAGATGCGAAGTATTCCATGCACTGTTTGCTGTATTTAACCTGGGAAATATGGTCGGGATAGACAATGAATATTTCCTGACCTTCCGCTACATCATCAGGAGTTAAAGGCTTGGCAAATGTAATGCCTGCCAACTCCATAGTTTCAACTTTGATGCAAAACTCATAACCAGGTTTAGCAAAGATGTTGGCGGGGAACTGATCGATATCATTGAATTCGATCAATTCACCAATAGCGCGGCACATGATATTTCGACCCGCCATCATTGCTGCAAAAGCTTCATTACTATTTAAAATATTCATATTCTTATCCCTATGTTTAATTAATGATGAAGCTGGCTAGGCTGGTTATTTGGTTGCTGCGATCGACTTTGAGTTGGCCAACCCATCTGATCGGCTCGAGCACGGCAAGCATTGGTAATACCAGCCTCATAAGTGGTGCCTTTAAACCTTTCAGCTGCTGCTTTAAGAATCTTTTTGTCTTTAGCATCTCTAATAGCAACTAAAGCATCGTTGTAAAGCTGTGCCTGGGTACGCTTTGGTTTTTGCTGAGTACTTGGTTGCTGTTGAGTCGGTTGCTGGTTATTTGCCTGTTGATTATGGGTATTGTTCTGCTGGTTATTATTCCTGGCTGAACTATTGTTTACCTGATGATGATATTCATCAGAGTCATAATCCTTAGTGTCATCAATTAAGAACAATCCATTCAGTGCATATTTACGGGCATATGAACTTGATGCACCAAAAGTTTGAGCGACATCCATACCTTTTTTACTGATTTCAACGCCAGCATGAGCTTTCACTACGGTTTCTTTACCTGTGTTATCTGTGAAGATAACTTTGGCAGTGATTACAACAACCGGGCCAACTTCTTGAACCTCATCGGTAATGATGAGTGTTGAGTTATATTTCTGTAGAAGGGGTTTAACTGCTTCAAGAATATCCTCACAGTTGCGATAGTTATAATTACCAAAGGTATTGCGTTTGCTTTTAGGGGCTTTTAATTCCAACTGGATCTGCTGCAACACACTGATAGACTGTTCAATTGGGTTTTGAATATTTGTATTTGACATGATAATTCCCCTTAAGCCCCAACCCAGCCCATACGTTTTTTGTACGCACGACGTTCACGCAATGGAATATGTGAGCTCTGCAAACCAATGGCCAAAGCCTTGCGACGTTGAAAAGCACGTTCACGGTCAAAGTTTTCACGAATCCATGGTTTAGAAACCAATTCTTCCAGGGTTACTTTCACAAGACCTTTAGCGGTTTCCTTGTAAATATCTTTGCCTTTCTCGACATAGATTGCAGCGAACTTAGTACCCAGACGGAGGCGCATATTGCCTTGTTCATCAACGCCCAGGTATTCAGAGAATTTTTGAGTAGAAGTAGTCATTAGCGCGCTCCTTCATTGGAAGCTGAGAACTGCAATTGATGCTTAATGGCTTGAGCATATTGACGATCCACATCATCTGAACAACTTTTCACTACAAATGGTGTTGCCACAATTGGCGAACTAAAAACCACTACTGCAATCGCGTCACGCATAAAAGCTTTAAACTTGTTCCAACGATTTGCCTTAGCAATCTGCTTTGTAGAAGGCGGCTGCTGGTAAAGAATCCCTGTAGTCGGGATATGGCCAAACTCTGGGGTTTGACTATGCGAAGGTGTTTGGTTCATACTTATCTCACTCACAGGTAAGGTGTGGGTCTGGCCTCAGGTTGTTGTAGCAACGCTGGGGCTTTTGTTTGTTTACATGATTTAGTTTACCAAAGGAAACTTTAAAGTCAACAATAAAGTTTATTAAAAGAAACTTATTTTTATTCTTGGAAACTTTTATGATTTAATAGACAAAAGAAAACCCACCGCTGGGGTGGGTTGGGTGGAGTCTTAATATGATTGGAATAACTAAAAAAGGTGAATTGATGATGCTTGATGATAATTCATCAATTACAGGGCATCAGTTTATCGGCGTAATTATTACTGATCCGACCCAATTGAATGGAAGTGCTGACAACATCTCTAATCACTTTTATGGCAAAGATCCCCAACTGCTTCGTAAGTTAGTCCTAGATGTCTTACATACAAATCAGCAGCACCACCATTTGTTGAATGAGCAACCATAACAACTTCAAAAACTGTACTTTCGCCGGATGCATCAATATCAATCCATTCGCCAATACGCGGTAAGTATTGGAATTGTCTGGCATATAGCGGTTGTGGCTTTGGTCCAGAAACATCAATAACTGATAATTCAATCATATTTTCTCCACCCGATCTATTCTAAAGGACTGCGTCGGGTTCGCAGTTTTTAAATAGATTCAATATCATCAAAATACTTATTAACAGAATGAACCCACTCAGGTATGGATTCAAAATTTTCAAGTTTTGGAATTTCACCAAACATAGCAATTATGTTTTGTGATAATGGGTATTTGATATTTCTTTTTTTAGCTAAAGTTGCCACATACTCATCAAATGATTCAAAGTCAGCAATTCTTGGATGATATTTATTTTTTATCAAACGCTTATATGTAAAAACATAGGCAAACAGTGAAATAATTACCGCAAGAAAAGATTCACCTGAACCATTTGATCCAATAAATGTTAAAAGCGACATAAATATAAAAACAGCAATATACTGCCAACGTGCTTTTTTTATATCTTTTAAAGTTATATTTTTACTTAATGCATAGTGAATTAAAGGTATGCATGAAATAATAAAAATATCAATAATAAAACGAATAGAATCCATAAACCCTCTTATTTTTTAATATATTATTATCCAGCTCGCCAAAACTGACGACCCATAACTTTAAAATTTAGACCGTTTTGCTCTGACACTTCACGATCTCTGTATTTTGCATTTAAGCTATGTAGGGTGAGTTTCCCACCTTCTTCTTTAAATATCTGCTTAATCATTCCCTCACCCTCAAAATAAACAGCATAAATTTCACCATCTACAATTTCAGTTTGAGAGATATCAATACCTACTAGATCACCATCATGAATAAAGTCAGTCATGCTATCGCCCTTGGCTTTAATGATCCTCATGCAGCTGGGATCAACATGCTTCCTTTGAAAGAATGACGGTGTAAATGGGAACTTCCCATTAATAACATCGAAATGAAATTCTATAGATTCACCAACACCACACGAAAAATTAGCTTCCACGACATCAATCCAAATAAACCCATTTTCTGTTTCATAATCAATAACAGTTGGCTTATGCACTTCATCAACATCAAATGAAGCATCACTTTTGCCAGTCAAATTATGCTTATTCATAAACTCTTGCATATTGAAATTATTGAAGAGCTTTTCTTCTTCACCTGTAAGCAGCCAGTTTTGAGATGTTTTTAATACTGCTGCTAATGCCGGAAGGAATTCTGCCTTGGGTGTATTTGTTCCAGCTACCCATTTAGATACAGCTCCTTTTGTGGCTCCTGTTGCTTCAATTATTGCTGTTTGTCGAAGACCAAGCTCTTTCATTCTTTGAATTATACGGTCGCTAATAGTGGTCATACAAAATCCCTCATTTCCTGTTTCCTATAGTAAACAAGCACCTTGATATATGAATAAACTTATGGTTTACTAATGGAAACTATTAGTTTATAAAGGTAAACCATGACTGTTGATGAGCTAAAACTTCATTACGGAGTTAAAACCGATTCTGAACTCGCTCAGAAAGTCGGATACACCAAGGGCGCTGTTAGCAAGTGGAGAAGCAAGGGTATATCCCTAGAAACCCAAGCTCTATTGCAGCTCAAAACAAAAGGAAAGGTTAAGGCCAATTTGCAGGCTTTAACCGCTTAACCAATTATCCCTCGGTCAATGTTTTAAAGAAACGTGAACTTAACTATTGGATTCACATATGGAAATTTCAAAAGAAACAAAAACTGCACTGCATAAGATGATTCATCATTCTGAAGGTGTGACACCGAAAGATATTGCTGATGTTTTAGGTGTATCGCACAAAACTGCTTTGAATTACGCCAATCCAAATATGGATCAGCATCTGCCAAGTCTAAAGGCTTTTGAAGCAATGTTGACCTATACGCAAAATCCAGCTGTTTTAAAGTCCTGGGCACACAAGCTGGGTCTAGTGCTTATGCCGTTAGGTGATATTGAGGGTAAAGAGCACCAGTTGAGCGTACTGGAATCATTGCTCGGCATGAATGTTGGTGCTGGTCAGGCGAATAAGCAGGTTTTAAGTGCGCTGGAAGATGGCGTGGTGACACCAGCGGAAATGGATGAGACGGACCGCATCCTGGAAGAAATGGAACACAAGATCCAGTCTTTGCGTAAAGCCATGAAAGGCGAGTGTGCAAAGTATTTATCAGCTCTACAAATAGAAAAAGCCTGATCTTGGGAATCAGGCTTTCCTAATTCAAAACACTTGCGGGGTTTCAAATATGAAAACAAATTTAGCACATGAACCACCAATACCTCAAGGGCAAGTAGTTCATTTTCCAAAAAATGAGCGCAAAGCTATGTCGAATAAAGAAGAGCGCTACACCAAGATGCCTAATGCTTTGATTGACGGCCAAATTATGGCCCAGTTAAACGACAAGGCATTTAAGTGTTTAATGTTTGTAATGCGTCAAACCATTGGATTTGACCGTGTATCCCACCCAATTGCTATCACTCAATTTCAAAAATATTGCGGCATTAAAAAACGCGATACGGTTATGTCGTGTATTCGCGACCTTGAAGAACTTGGCTTGATCAAAGTTGAGAGAAAAACAGGTTGCTTAAATGAATACCTATTCACTCCTGACCAGTACCGCGAAAAGGGACTAGTACCAAATGATGGTAGTACCATTAAAGGTGACGGGACTAGTACTATCAAACAGGACTGGACCAGTACCGCGAAAGGTGACGGGACTAGTACCGTTGAACGGGGCACTATTAAAGAAACACTTAAAGAAACATTTAAAGAAAACTTTAAAGAGAGTAACGCGCAAGAAAATTCAGTCGATGCAGTTTTAAATCTCTGGACACCAGATCTTCACTCTTTGAATTCTTGGTTGCAAAGATCAGGCGAAATGCCAATGACTCAAGACCTGGTAAACCAAGTTTTACTTGAAATCAATGCTCACTACGAACCACGTTTGAAATCAGGTCAACTTACTGACAGCCAGATGTATGCCAACTTTGTGAAGTGGGTAAAACGTGGTTACAAGCCTAAAGCTCAATCAAAAACAAATCTGAACGTCAACGACGCATGGGAAGGCATTCCTCAATTCCAAGGCCATGTTGAGCCAGTTGAAATACCGGAGGATTTTGTATGAACGCCATAATCTCAATGAAATTTCAACAGGTACAGGCTTACTGCGCTGAACACAATGTTCAAAAAGTTCAAGCTGGTCCTAATCAAATCTGCCCTGAATGCGCAAAAAACTTGGTGAACAAGAACAACCAGGAGCATCAGGAATCTGTAAATAAAATGGTTCGTGATTTGCACTTTGCAGGTGCCATGATTCCTGAGCGCCACAAGGATTCAGGCTTTAGAAATTACAACACAAATTTTGCCGGGCAATCGAACGCCTTGAACAACTGCGTTGAGTTCTCAAGAGTCATGATTGCTGGTCAAAAGCGCAATTTCATCATGTCTGGAAAGACGGGTACAGGTAAAACCCATCTGAGCTGTGCGATAGCCAGAACACTTTTGAACAAGGGAATTTACGTTCGCTATATCACTTCGGAAGACATGGCAAATGATATTGCCAATGCCTGGAAGAAAGAGGCTAATGACAGTGAATCAAACGCGATCTATCGATTCACTGAGTATGACTTGCTGATCCTGGATGAATACGGCCTGCATGATCGTCATGAGAATCGCCTGCAACTGGTCCACAAGGTTTTGTATTCACGCTATGACGCAGGTAAACCAACCATGCTGATTTCAAATCTTACATTGGCTGAATTACAGAAGGATTTAGGGGATCGTCTATGGTCTCGCTTTCAACATGACGGATTAACACTGGTTGAGTGCAATTGGGCTGATCAGCGTTTAGGGGGTGGGGTGTGAAGATTAAACGTATCGTGTGTTGGTTTAGTTGCGGCGCTGATTCAGCTGTGGCGACAAAAATTGTATTACAGCAAGCGCCTAAGCTTTACCCAAATGTACCGGTAGTGATTGTGAATAGCCCAATTAAAGAGGAGCACTCGGATAATGATCGGTTCTTAAAGGATTGTGAAGTTTGGTTTGGCCAGCAGGTTATTAAAATTTATAACCCTAAATACCCGGCAGGCAAAAACTCAATATACGAAGTTTTCAAGAAAGGCTTTCTTAAGGGTCCAAATGGTGCCCCTTGCACCACACAACTTAAGCGAATTCCTCGTGGCTCATTTCAGCAAGAGGGCGATTTGCATGTATTTGGCTTTGACTTAGATGAAACTGACCGCGCAATAGATTTTGAAGAGCGCAATCCAAATATTAAAACATGGTTTCCATTGATAGGTGCTTATCTTTCAAAAGCTGATGGTCTTGCAATGCTCCAGGATGCGGGAATTGAAATTCCAATGATGTACAAGCTTGGCTATTCGAATAATAACTGCATTGGCTGTGTAAAAGGCGGGATGGGCTACTGGAACAAGATTCGTAAGGATTTCCCTGAAACTTTTAGTCGTATGGCAAAGGTAGAGCGGGAAATTGGTCATTCTATCTTAAAAGACCAAAACCGAATCCCTGTTTATTTGGATGAGTTAAACCCAGGTGCAGGCCGCATTCAGGATGAGCCAAACATTAGTTGTTCCTTTAGCTGCGTGATAGCAAAAGAAGATTTTGAGTGGGGTGCCGCATGACCAGACTCCAATACTTATCACTATTCAGCAATGCGGTACTTAGTCCTGAATTGAATACCTGTGCGATGCCACTACCAAAACACGGTTCGGCTTGGGCCACAGTTTTCGACCACAACCAGGGCGAAGTGAAATTAGATGAGATTGCATTTCGTAAAGCCTGGTGTGAACAGCAAATTGCTTTGATTGGTGAATTTGGCGCGGTGATGGGGTAACGAAACATGAATGAACGAGAAACTGAATACGGCAAGGCTGCGGTTTTGGATCGGGGCATTGATGTGTTGCTTGCAATCAAAAATACAAAGGTTGCTACTTCTGCAGAAATTCAAGCTCAAGCATTACCGAATCTCTCGAAACGAGCAGTACAGCGATATTTGAAAAGCTTAGTTGTAATGGGGTTGGTTTATACCGTTGGAAACAATAACAGCGAGTACCGGTATTACCTAAGTGGAAAGGCAAAACAACTATTTGGGGTAAACAATGCATCTCACTAAAGAAGAATTTATTAAACATACGGTTTTGCCGCGCAGTCAAGCACGCAATTTTGCGGAGGAGCAAAGTAAGCGTGCCTTAAGCGAGCAGTTGGCTAAGGAAGTGGCTGAATTTGAAAAACGCAAAAAGATCACGGAACTGCCAGTTGGGTTTTCATACGAAATGAAGGTGAGCTTTACCAGCTCAAACTCTGAAGAAGAAAAACAGAGAACTAAAAAATTACGTATGCAAAACCAGCAAGAGCTTTTGATCCAGTACGCAGGTCACGTAGATGCGGATTGGGTTGCATTATCTCATGCAGTTGGTGGCATAAGTCCAAGCCAATTGCGTCGGGCTTATCAGGGTAAAGCGGAGATTGTGAGTGCTTGGGGTCGAGTTAGAAAGCACATTGAAAGCGTTTTAACGGAATTATGTGGGGTTTGAGGGATGAGTGAAATAAAGCAGGTATGGGGAATTATTAAAGATTACCAGTGCGCTGATCTAGAGATGGTTCAAGAGCCGGCTCTAGCGGTGTGGAAGAGCCAACAAGCCATCATCGACGACCTAAAAGCCCAGCTCAACAACATGGAGCAGTGTTATATGGGGAAGAAAAAACGTGCGGAGTTGCTGGAATCAAACATTAAAAATCTTGTGATGCAGCTTTCAAATAATTATGAGGTTGCAGAGGGTGAATACAAGAAAAATGCTGATTCTTATTATTCAGGCAAGTGTGATGCTTTTGATTTAGCAGAGCAGTTGGCTGGCTTGGTTCTGCGAGGTGAGCATGAATAAAGGTGACCGCATAAAAGTCGATTTCGTTTCTGAATCATGTACTGAATTTTCAGGTAACCATTTTACAGGTGAAGGTGTGGTGGATCGGGTTGAAGATGGGCGTGTACCCGAGCGTGGTCTTATAGATCATCATTGCTTTACCTTTGGCACATGGTTTCGAATTAAAGCTGATCTTGCTCACGAGAAAGCGCGTAATAAGTTTGAGCAGGAATACATGGAGCGGACGACCTGTTTGCACAACAAGCGAGGTGAGCATGAGTAAATTCCAACAAGAAGTAGCGGTGCTTCTGCTCTGCAATGTGATTCTTTTTGCTGAATTTAAAACGACTTGGCTTGGCCTTGTGGTGATTTTTTTGACAGCAGCATTTGTGGTGATGATGTGGCGAGGTGCCAATGACTAATCTCCGTATCACCGCAGCACATGCACGAAAAGCCGGTATTGGCCCTAGATTTGGTGTAACAGCCAAGTCGGGAAAAAAGAAATCCAATCCAGACCCAATGCCAAAGGTTCCGGCTCATCTGGTCGAAGGAAAGGGATTTGGTGTGATGAATGATGAATTGCTCTGGTGTGAAGTTTTAATCACACCTCCTTCGGTGAATCACTATTGGATTCGTGGGGCTAACAAAACCAATCGATTAAGTAAGCGTGCAATCCACTTTATTGACGTTATGAAGCGTTTTATTGAGCCGGCAGGGTATCAGGGCAGAGTTCGCGTAAAGATCGAATACGCGCCACCTGATGCGAAAATACGCGACATCGATAACATCGTAAAACCATGCTTTGACGCTTTGTCAAAAGGTGGGTTGATTCTGGATGATTCCCAGGTGGATGAATTGCTCGTGAAGCGGTTGCCATCAGAAAAAGGCGGGAAGCTGATTATTCAAGTTGAAAAGTTAAGGGTTTGAGGGGGAATGGGGATGAATGCAGCGGTTAAAACACAAGTAATGGATTGGTCAAAATTTACAGCTGAAGATTGGTTGAAGCAATACGGTGCATACATTCAAACCTGTCGCATGAAGTCAGGGAATGAGCCGGATAGTCTTGGGGTGAACCAGATCTATTGGCTGATCTGCGAAAATAATAAGGGTATAGCACCACGTAAGGACCAGATCATTTGCAAGATTAATGATTTTGAAGCGGAGCAGGTTCGGAGGCTCATCATTGAAGTGAAGCAATCAAAACTAATTTGTGATTCGGCGAAGGTGGCTGTTCAGTTGTTTATTGAGAAGAATGTGAGAGGGATGTCACTTCGACAAATGGCTGATGAATTTAAGATGGGTAAAACAGCAATAGATAGCCTGGTGTTTGCAGGGAAATTTTACTTAAACGGTCATGATAAGCGATTGCGCTTAAATTAAGATTTTGAAATCTAAAAATTTGTTATGATTGAATTATGCTGAGAGGAATAATTAATGGCAATAAAAAATTATGATAGACAGGATTTTGGTAGAAAAGTTAATGAGGTTGTTTCACCATCTCATCCGGTTTTGTCTTTGGAGCACTTAAAAGGAAGAGAACAACAATTAAAGAGGATTCAACAAGCTCTTTTTGCTACTGGACGAAATGTATTTATTTACGGGGAAAGAGGAGTTGGAAAGTCATCACTTGCGGCTACGGCAGCCAATGATTGGTGTGGTGAGCAGGGAGGGTATGTTGATATTTCATGTGCCCCTGATACAACAGTACTTTCTATGATTGCAACAATTGCAACACAAGCTATTAATAAGTCTCGCCTAAAGCGGAAGAAAGTTAAAAATACATTACAAGTTGGATTTAAGTGGTTCACTTTTAAAAGAGAAAGTGAGGCTGAAAATATTAATTTTAATAATGAAATAAAAAGTCTAAGTGATGGTATAGAAACACTTAAAGAACTTTCAGAATTTTTTGATGATGCCTTAGTTGTAGTGGTTGATGAGGTAGATAGAATAAGAAATCCTGATGAAGTTGAAAAGTTTGCTGATTTTTTGAAACAATTAGGAGATAAACGTGTCGAAGTTAAGTTTATTTTTACTGGTATTGCACACACCTTAGATGAAATTTTAGGTTCGCATCGATCAGCAATACGTCAATTGGAAACAATTGAATTAAAAAAGCTTTCTTGGGATGCTAGGTGGGAAATTGCAATTGAAGCATTGAAGGCTTTTGAGATAGAGATTGAACGCGATATTTATGTAAGAATCGCCCTAATTAGCGATGGTTATCCTTATTATGTTCATTTAATTATAGAAAAACTATTATGGATTCTATTCGAAAGACCAGACGTAATATCTAAAGTTGAATGGGATGACTACCATTCTGCGATTGAGCATGCAATAGATACAACATCTGCAGAATTATCAAGGCCTTATGAAAAGGCAATTAATCAGCGTTCACAAGACTATGAAGAGGTTGTTTGGGCAACAATTGTAGCTGAGGATAATATTGGGCAATACACTAAAAATATGTATGACCAATATCTCGGAATTATGAATCAATATGATGGCAAAGATGTATTAGACATTAAGAAGTTTTCTACAAGAATTAGAAATTTACTGAAGGATGAGTATGGTCCAATATTGGCTCATGGGTTAAAGAAAGGACAATATATATACAAGGAAAAAATGCTTAGAGGTTATGTTCGGTTAAGAGCAGAGCAACAGAATATAGAGTTAGTGGTTTCAGCAAAAGAGATAGCTGAATTAAAGAATAAAACGCAAGCAACTGCCAGATCTAACAAAGCTTATTTTCCACATCCTCCAAGAAGTCGTTAGAGATCATAGTTTGTGAATAATTAAGTTATTGACCGTCCGGACAGGATATGGCATATTTCTGTTATAGTGACCGAAGTGTATGTGATGCACTAAGTTAATTTAAAAGCTCGCCAAATGGTGGGCTTTTTTAATGCCTGCAAAAAGCCAATTTGCAGAACATGCCTTGAGTAAACGCCTAGATGTTTTAGGCAATTCCAGTTAGGGTTTGGCACCCCGACCTAAAGAGAATGAAAGCAAGTAAAGCATACCGTGCATGTTAGGTTTGTGTGATTGTGAGTAGCGTCTAGCCCCGCGAAGAGGGTTTTTTAATATTTAATAAATAATTAATTAAGTTTTTCTAATATTTTGATTTATTTATTGTTATTTAAAATTTTAATTAATTTTTTCACAAAAAAATCACGAATAAGTATGTATAATCGCCACTGGAAACGGCTGTAGTTTCCCAGTGACCTTCCAAGGTCATTAGTTTATAGGCCCATATCCAACTACTACTGGATTGGGCTTTTTTTTGCATGGAGAAAAGTAATGCTCCAATTCTTAATGTGTTTATTTGGCCTACATGGTGCGACTGAAATCGATTACACAGTTGATGATGAAGAAATCAAGGTGTGTCGAGATTGTTTGAAGGAAGTTAAATAAACCCTTGTCACTTCGGTGACTTAGCCGGACGTATTACGGCACATAAGACCCCGCTAGATACTAGATATTGGCGGGGTTTTTCTTTTCTTATTGGTGGCACCCATGTGGCAATTCTTACTTGGTTTTATCGTGGCTTGGGTTATTTGCAGCTGGTATACACATATCTACGTAGCAAATGAATGTGAGCGACTTGGTGGATTTTTCGTTGGTGAAAAAACTTATAAATGCATTGAAGTAAAGAAACTCGATAAAGAAGAACAAGATTGGTGAAGGGTGGTACCCATGACAGACAAAGTACAAGCGAAACAAGACTTAGAATTTTGCAGTGCTGAGCTGTCTAAATATCAGAATCTTAGTCGGGCCGGGTTGACTCGAAATGAGTTGCTGGCAATTGACGGCATCATGATTAAGTTGAAAGAGCGTATTAAGAATTTACGCTTTGCATTGTATGCGTGATTCAAAAAGACTGGCTGCGGTTCGATTATTGCCATGTGTGAAGTGTGGCCATCCATATAGTCAGGCAGCTCATTCAAATAGTTCAGGACATGGTAAAGGCAGGGGTATAAAAGCTGACGATGCTTACACAGTGCCGCTTTGCGTGGGATGCCATCAAAGATTCGACCGTTTTGAGCTTGGCACCCGGACCGAGAGTGAAGCGATGTTTGATCGGTGGCTGGTAAAGACTAATCGGATGCTGGTGATGGAAGATAAAGAGGTGTTTTGATGAAAAAATGGTTTAAGTGGTTTGTACATAATTCTATTGTTCACCCAATCATGCCTTTCATGCCAAAAAAATTAGCAATTAAACTTCATGATAAAAATGGCGATTGGGCTTTTAAGGATTAAACAGGGAGATAGGAAATGCAAAAAGCCGTGTTTCCTATCCAAAGCCATGCTGATATCACCAAAGCCATTAACTACATGCATACCCATTACACTCAGGCATTGGAAAGCGGCAAGCCTTTACGTGTGGTGATTGATCAGAAACAGGACGACCGGTCCACTGCACAGAATCGCTTGTATTGGATGTGGCTTGGCCAGATTGAAAGAAAGACCGGTCAGGATAAAGATTCACTCCATTACGAGTTTAAGAAACGATTCCTGATTTATATCTACCGTCGTGATGATCAGGAGTTTGCTGAGACCTGTAATGCGATTGCCATGTTGAAGCAGAATGAATGTGAAGAATATCGAGTGATTGCAGAGCAAGTAATAAGACTTTGCAGCACAACCAAATTAAGCGTTAAGCAGATGACTGAGTATCTGAATTGTGTACATGATTTTACTGTCACGAAATTGGGTATTCATTTGACTGTGCCGGATGATTTGAAGTGGTGTTTCGATGAATAGACCAATGCCACCAGATGCCTTACTGGATATTGATCCGCTTGACCCAATGGGATTTGAACCAGCACATGAATTGAAGGGCTGGATATTACAGACTTTCATTGATGAACAAGGCGAACTACACAACCCGGACCATGCTCATATCTCTCCATGGGATGATGATTTATTCAAAGTGCTATGGGCTTCAAAAGGGTTCATTAAGGCTGAGCAGGTGGTATTAGGGCAGACTGAAAAGTTTGCACCAATGGCAGGCGGCTGGCGTAAGGCTCGACAAGAAAAACAGATGATTGATTGGTTTGGGTGTGTACCTAAATTCATTATTACAATTGACGCCTGGTTTGCACATAAAGCCAGTGATGTTGATTTTTGTTCCTTGATTGAGCATGAGTTGTATCACATCGGCGCTAAGCGTGATGAAGATGGGAATTACCTGGTTAGCCAATCTACTGGTGAATACAAATACTATTTACGCGGGCACGATGTCGAAGAATTCTATGGTGTGGTCCAGCGTTACGGTGCATCTGAGTCAGTCCAAAAAATGGTAGAGCTTGCAAATGATGGCCCAACTATATCTCGGGCTAATATTGCACATGCATGTGGTACGTGTTTATTGAAACTTGCGTAGGAGAATTCTTTACGTAGCTATACAAAGGGGTGGTTATGGCAAAACTCACTGAACCTATGAAAATCTTTATAGTTCAAAGTCTTGCTTGTTTTGAAACACCTCAACAAGTTGCAGATGCTGTAAAGACTACTTTCAAGGTTGAGATCGAGAGGATGCAGTGCGCAAACTACGATCCAACCAAGCCGACCGGCGAGAAAATGAGTAAAAAATTAAAGGACTTGTTTTACAGAACCCGGGAAGATTTCAAGAAGAACATCGAAGATATTCCGATTGCTAACAAGGCCTTCCATTTTAAAGAACTCCAAAAGATGTATGACGATTGGGGTAAAAACAAGGTTATGCGGCAGAACGTGCTTAAACAGGCACAGGGACTGCTTCAGTCAGGTAAAAGTGCTGGTCCAAGTGGTTTATCTGAAAAAGAACAGATTGAAATTGAAATGAAGCGCCTGGAACTAGAAAAACTCAAGCGTGAAGTAAATCCACCAGAAACCCGACCTCCTGAGGAAGATTACAAAATCAGCCTGAACCCTGATGAGGAAATTCCAAATGAGCCAATTCTTTGAGCCACCAGAAGGCGCAGTAACTCTTACACCAAAGCAAGCAAATATTTACTTGTGGGGCTGGCAGCCTGAAGCTCGCTTCCGTGATGCTGTATGTGGTCGACGTTTTGGTAAGACGTTTTTGGCTAAGGCGGAAATGCGTCGAGCTGCAAGGCTGGCTGCAAAATGGAATGTGTCAGTTGAGGATGAAATCTGGTATGCAGCACCTACATTTAAGCAGGCTAAACGTGTTTTCTGGAAACGATTAAAACAGGCGATTCCACCATCATGGCGTGCTGGCAAGCCTAACGAAACAGAATGCTCAATCACATTGAAAAGTGGTCATGTTATTCGTGTAGTTGGTCTTGATAACTACGATGACCTTCGTGGTTCTGGTTTGTTTTTCCTGATTATTGATGAATGGGCTGACTGTAAGTGGGCTGCATGGGAAGAAGTACTTCGCCCAATGTTGTCTACATGCAAATACATTGTGAATGGTGTGCAGCGTGTCGGTGGACATGTTTTAAGGATTGGCACACCAAAAGGTTTTAACCATTGCTATGACACATTCATGGATGGTCAGCCAGGTCATGAGCCTGATTGCCGGAGTTTCTCTTATACCTCACTACAGGGTGGGAATATTCCTGAATCGGAAATCATTGTTGCCAAGCGCAAGATGGACCCGAAGACATTCAGTCAGGAATATGAGGCCAGCTTTGAAAGTTATCAGGGTGTTATTTATTACTGCTTTAATCGCGTACTAAATGGATCGAGTGAAACAGTTCAACCAAATGACGTGCTTCACATCGGCATGGACTTCAACGTCACGAAAATGGCCGCTGTGGTTTATGTGCGTCGTGGTGAAACCATGCATGCGGTAGATGAGTTTGTAAATCTGTTTGATACGCCGGCAATGATTGAAGCAATCAAAGAGCGTTATCCGGGTTATGAAGTTGGGGTTTATCCAGATGCATCTGGCGAAAATCGCAAATCAAATAATGCCAGTGAAACTGATTTGGCGTTATTGCGGAAAGCAGGATTCAAGGTCTTTGTTAATTCAAGAAACCCAGCTGTAAAAGACCGTATTAACTCCATGAATGGAATGCTCTGCAATACCTTCAGTGAGCGAAGGTTATTTGTGAATGCTGCCAAGTGTCCACACTTCGCCAAATGCCAAGAGCGCCAAATCTATGATGAACATGGTCAGCCGGATAAAAAATCAGGCTTTGACCACATGAATGACGCAGGAACTTACCCAATCGCATACTTATTCCCAATCAATGAGCAGGTGAAGAGTATCGATATACCAATGTTTGGATTTTAATTATGAGCATCACAAGCAAACACGCTGACTACGAAAAGCATATTAAGACTTGGGAAAAGTTGGACGATGTTTGTGGTGGTCAGGAAGTTATTAAGCAAAAGAAGGAGGCATATTTACCAAAACCTTCTATGTTTAAATCCAAAGAAGATCCAGATGGGAAGGCGCGATATGGCGAGTACATCGATCGAGCAATCTTCCCGGGCGTGACCAGTCGAACGCTGGCCAGTCATATCGGTTTGGCTTTTGGCAAAACACCGGTGTTTAATCGCCCAGATGATCTGGAATATCTGGACCGAAATGCTGACGGAGCAGGACGCTCTATTTACCAGGTATCACAGCGGGCTATGCGGCTGATTAGTCGTAATTATCGCTGTGGCGTATATGTGGATTATCCAAGTGTAGATCCAAGCCGAAACCGAGCCGAGGATAAGACTAAAGGTGCTTATCCAATGATTCATATCATTAAGGCTGCTGCGGTTGAAGATTGGGATTACATCATTGTTGGAAATCAGAAAAAGCTCAGTTACGTCAAAATTCATGAAACTGTAAAAGAGCGAGATGGATTTAGCTTGGTCACTACTGAGCAATATCGCTTGCTATGGTTGAAAGTAGTAAATGGTCGCTTTGTTTATGTGGTTGAGGTCTATAAAAAGGGTGATAAGGGTGAATGGAATTTAGACCACACATCCACGCCTACAGACTACCATGGTAATACCTGGGATTACATTCCGTTTACTTTCTGTGGAGCTATAGACAATTCTGACGAAGTTGGTACAGCGCCTTTGTATGAACTGGCTGAAATAGAGTTGTCTTATTACAGAAGTACTGCGGACGTAGAGGAATCAGCATTCATTGTGGGTCAGCCTACTTTGTGTTTGCCGGGTATCACACAAGAGCAGTACGGCATGCTTAAGGAGTCTGGTGCCAGTGTTGGTAGTCGTACCGGTATCCCAACGGATGGTAAGTTTATCCAGGCTGATGAAAATGGATTGGCTTATAAGCGCATGCAAGACAAGTGGGACCAGATGAAAGAACTGGGTGCCCGGCTGATTGAGGTTGGATCTGCCAATAAAACGGCTGAGCAGGCCGGGAATGAAAACTCTATTCAGCATTCAGTCTTGTCGCTTGTGGCGGCCAATATTTCAGAAGCAATTACCATGGCATTGCGTTGGTGCGCAAAGTTTGCCTTGCCTAATCATGATCTTAAAGTGGATGAGCTGAGCTTTACGATCGCTCAGGACTTCAATAAGCCGAAATATGATTCAACACGCTCTAAATTGATTTATGAAGCATGCCTTGCTGGTGAGTTGCCGATGTATGTTTGGTATCACTATGAGCAAACAGGTACTTTCCCGGAAGATAAATGGGAAGACATCGTAAAGAAAATTGAAAAGCGGAATGATGGCACTATGGATGCATAAATATGAACATATCAGCGCAAAAAACCTTACTTGATGCGCTGACTCAACATCAGGCATATCTATATCGGGCATCCTCACAGAATGTAAACGATCTGATCAAGGTCTTTGACAAGTTATCGAATGAGCAGTTGCTTAAACTGAGTGATTTGTTTGAGAACTTAACTGAATCAGAGCGTAAAGCCTTACAAGGTCTTAACTTTTCAAGCAAAGCTGAGGCCAGTCGTAATATTGAAGAAATCAAAGCCACTTTAAACGAGTGGTTTTCTTCATTAAATACCCAACTGCCTGAGATATTTGAACAGTCTGCTATTGCCTTGGCTGTCTATGAGGCGAGTTATACCGTTGCTCTGATGGGCGAAACGCTTCAGGTTGATGGTGAAAAGCTATATCAGAAATCCAAAAAGGTGCCTTTCTCCGGCGGTCAGTTAGTTGATTACCTGTTTGCTGATATCGCAGCCAATTTACGTAAGAAAGTGGAATACGTCATTCGTGATGGATTTTCACAAGGCCAGACCAATCAGCAGATCATCAATCGAATTAAGGGGCGAAAGTCGCTTGATTATAAAGATGGATTGCTCCAGTCAGAACGTTATGTCATTGAGCGTCAGGTAAGAACAGCACGAAGTCACGTATCCAATGCCGCATATATCGATGTGTATAAGGCCCTTGGATATGAGTATGTAAAAGTTGTGGCCACACTGGATGGTCGTACCTGTAAATACTGCGCTTCAATTGATGGCAAGGTTTATCACATTGATGATCCGACTAGACCGCGCTTTCCAGTGCATCCTCATAACCGCACAACCTATGTAGGGTGCGATAAGGACGGAAATATTGCAGGGCAACGGCCTTTTGTGATGGATGAGCGCAAAGTGAAGGATATTCCCAAGGATGAGAGAAAGCATCTCATTGGCCAACTGGATGCCAACACATCTTTTAAAGATTTTTTCGAACAGTCGGATGAGTTCTTTCAGCGCACTTGGTTGGGTAAATCTAAGTATGAGCTTTACAAGAAAGGCGAGTACAGCATTGATAAGTTTGCCGATCCGCTGAATAAGCGTGGTTACACATTGGCTGAGCTTAAGGCTTTGGATGAGAAGACGTTTGAGGCGGTGGGGTTATGAGTTGTACGGTTCCTATAGTGATTTGATAAATTTATTCAGGATAGCGTATTGTGTATTGCTGTCTGCTAATTAATTTATTTTGTCTATGGGGAGTAAAAAATGAGAAAGCCACTAATTTCAGAAGACATTCTTGATGAGTATTTTTATGATGATGGACGTGATTATAAAATGTCCGAAGTACTACAAGATAATCGACAAAGTTTTGCATCTGTAAAAAAATGGCTGTATTTAGGGGCTGATGATAGAGATTCAAATTTTGCAAAAGTTGGCATAACAGAAGGCAATTTGGCTTCTAGATCTTATAGTTCAGCAAACCCAAGATACTATTTATTTTGCGCTTTTAAGTTCAAATACAATATATCTAAAGAGGATATGGAGTTTGTTGAAAATGATATTTTATTAAAGCTAGATAATCGCTGGTGTGATAGGTATGGTAGATCTAAGAGGTTGCGTCATTATGAATCGAATGTTCTGTCAGAGTGTTTCGAAGATGTGGACTTTGTGGATTTCTATAAGGATTTACATTATTTAATCTATACCTATCATCGAGATAAATTTGAGATTAGTGGTTATCAGGCGAATGAATTTGACGAGAGTGAAGTGGAATTTATATATTGCATCTTCAACAAGAAGTTACCTAAAAAAGAGAATGTATACATAGAAATGATTCTTCAATAGCGGAAGATCAAATCTTTATCGAAAGCAAGAGCACCCAACCGGGTGCTTTTTTATTGCCTGCTGAAAGCGGATGTGGACAGCGTAACGAGCGGATGCTCATTTTAGAAATAGGGTCGGATGACTTATGAAACTTAAAACGATTGAAGTAAATGGTCAAACTTATGCAGTAATTCAAGAAGGTAAACCAGTGTACGTGCATGAGGATGGTTCGGAAGTGCCACACGATGCACCGCATACAGTGGCAACCATTACCCGCCTAAATGGTGAGGCTAAAACTCACCGTGAAGCCAAAGAGCAATTTGAAGCGCAGGCCAAGGCTTTTGAAGGGCTTGACCCAGTGAAAGTAAAAGAAGCGTTAAACATTGTTCAAAACCTTGATGCTAAAAAACTTGTGGATGCAGGTGAGGTAGACAAGGTGAAGGCTGAAATTACCGAAGCACTAAAACAGACCTATGAGCCACAACTCCAAAAACTTACACAAGAACGTGATTCTGTTCAGCAGCAATTACATAGTGAATTGATTGGCGGTGGTTTTGCTCGTTCTAAGTTCATTCAAGACAACATCGCTGTGCCGGTAGACATGATTCAAGCCACGTTTGGAAAGAACTTCCAGATCGAAAACGGCAAGGTCGTGGCAGTTGGCGCCGATGGCCAAAAAATCTATTCACGCACTCGCCCGGGTGAAATCGCAGACTTTGATGAAGCCCTAGAAACCTTGGTTGGTGGATACCAACACAAGGATTCAATTTTAAAAGGTTCTCAAGCTGGTGGCGGTGGGTTCCAGGGGAATGGTGGAAATAAATCAGGCCCTAAATCTTTGGCTGAATGTAAAACCAAAGAAGAAAAAATTGCTTACATGAAGCAAGTGGGCGAACAAGCATAAATTAATTTAAGGAGAGGCTCATGCCTTTTGATTTACAGGTTTTTAATAAGCAAACCTATGCTGCAATGACTGAAACTGTGGCACAGGACATTGAAAAATTTAATGAAGCCTCTCAAGGCGCCATTCAATTAATTAATGAGCCTTTTGGTGGTGACTTCAATATTGAAGCATCATTCAAAGCAATCGCTGGTATTGTCCGTCGTCGTAATGCATACGGCACCGGAACTGTGGCGGCAAAACGCTTGGAGCAAATGCTCGACGTGGCTGTAAAGGTTGCAGCAGGTACACCGCCAATCGAGTATGAAAAGCAGCAGTATTCCTGGATTCTTCAAAATCCAGAGCTTGCAGCCTTGACCATTGGTGAGCAGCTGGCGAAAGCACGTCTAGCAGATATGCTGAATGCTGGTATTTTGGGCGCATCTTCTGCGATTTCAGGCAATGTGAATGCGGTGCACGGCAATGGTACTGATGCTGCATCATTCCGATTGCTCAACAAAGGTGCTGCGAAACTTGGCGACCGCTCAAGCGCAATTCGTGCCTGGATTGTCCATTCCACCACAATGCATAATCTTTTTGATAATGCGCTGGCCAACTCTGAAAACCTATTCCGTTATGATGGTGTAAACGTTGTGCGAGATCCGTTTGGTCGTGTATTTGTGGTGACTGATGCTCCTGCATTGGTTGGTGATAACGCAGGTACTGCTTTTTACAATACGCTTGGTCTGGTTGAGGGTGCGGTTGTTGTAAATGACAACAACGACTTCAATGCTGAGCTTGTGCCAAGTACTGGCGGTGAAAACATCAAATACACTTACCAGGCTGAATGGACGTTCGGTGCCGGTGTTAAAGGTTACGCATGGGATACAGCAGCAGGCGGTAAGTCGCCTACTGATGCGGCTATTGGCACACCAACCAACTGGGATTTAATCGCTTCAAGCGTAAAAGATACCGCTGGTGTATTAATCAAATCTGCCTAATTGAACTGCCCCGAAAGGGGCTTTTCTTTGCCTGATTGGAAATAGAAAACATGAAACAAGAATCAAATAAGCGATTGTATTTCACGAATGACTTTTCGCCTGAAAATGTGGCAGAACTGCAAGCTCAAGGTTATACCTTACGTAAGGCAAGTGCATATCACGAAGCCGACACATTGGAAGCGTGTTCAGAGGTAGCTGGTGATGTCCCTCAAGCATATCTTGATCTGATTGCGCGTACTAAAGCCAATATCATTACCGCAAATGTACAGGTAGGTGTTACTCCTGATATACAAAAGGTTATTGATGATGCAAAAGCAGAATGTGAAAAGGTTCAGGCTGAAAATGAATCTCTAAAGGCTCAAGTAAAAGACCTTGAAGCCAAACTCAAAAAACAGGCTGCTTCCGAAGCGAAAGCTGCAAAAGCAGCTGAAACAAAAGCAGAACAACCAAAGGAATAACCCATGAGCTTTATTACCCTTGAAGAAGTTGAGCAAATTTTAGGGGCAGACTTTGCACCAGCTGGCGATAAAGCTCGCCTCGTTTTACTTGCAAACACCTGGATGAAAAATGAAGTTGGTTTTATCCCGGATGTGGTTGATGACCTGCTTAAGCAAGCAGCCTGTGAAATTATCAAAGGCATTCAGGCAGGTGTGATTTATTCTGGTATTGCCCGGCAGACAACCAGTGAAAGTGTAAAGGCCGATACGGTACAGGTCAGTGAAACATTTGCTGAAGGCAGTCGCGAAATTTCAGAGTATGAGCAAATCGCTAAAGCCTTGATTAATTCGCTTGATCTAAAACCCAAAGGCTTTGGATTTGAGGTGTATCGGGCATGATCAATAACAACTATGTGCCGGAGTGGTTCACCACACCATTTGAGCACATGCGTTACACCTTGGTCAGAAACCAAGATCAACTCGATATTCTATTTGATACTGTAAAAGCACCATTTGATTTTTTAGAAGGTGGTGCAGATGCCCGGGTAAACTTTAATGATGACCATGCAATTGTTCAGATTAAAGATTGCGACTGGTGGGACTTAATCCAAATACACGGTCTTCTACTTCATGAGGCCGTGCATATCTGGCAAGAGCTAAAAGAAAAAATGGGTGAAGAAAGCCCAAGTGTCGAGTTTGAAGCTTATTCAATTCAAGCACTAGCTCAAGACTTATTCGAGCTTTATGAGCGGAGTGAATGTAGTGATCAAAAATAAAATCCAATCTAAATTGGCCAAGGCATTTGATAAAAATCTTGGTGATGCTGTCGATACTTTCACATGCTCCAAGGAAATCCAGTCAGGTGAATTTGATTTCGTGACGCAGACTTATCCGACTATTATTGTGGAGGCCTATACCGGACGTGGTGTGCTGTTTGGATCGTATTTAAAGGACATGGTCAAGCCTACGGATTATCAGATGACTGATTCAAAGGCTATTGTGCTACAGAATGAAGTGACTCAGGTGCCACAGATTGGTGATGTTTGGTCCACCAGTAAAGGCCGGTTTAAGGTAGTGAATATTGGGGCTGATCCAACGGATAGCATTTGGACTTGCCAGTTAAGGAAAGTCTAGTAATATCCCCCTTAAGACTAGGGGCGCTTATGAATAACATAGAAGAAATTTACCAGAGTATAAAAGACAGTAATCAAGAAATAGATGAGAGAATTCATATTCTTTTTCAGGTCTTGGAAGAAAGAGATTTTCAAGAGGTAACGGGTGGTCGATTTTCACTGCTTTTTATTATGAAGCTAATCAAGGCAATGATATCCGATGATGCGGTAATGAGAATACTGCATGAGATTGAGATTTTAGAAAATAAAACAAATCAGATAAGCTCAACCAAGCCAGAGTCTGAATTTAGGCGCGGGAAAATAAGGGGCTTATGGCACAAGCACTATTTGCCGACAGGGTTGAAAAGTATGGCCATCAATCTTGAAGTAGAATTTGAGCGCAAATATGAGGAAAATATGGATGAGATCAACCAGATTCTCTTAAAGGATATCAGTGCTGAGAAAAAGTCTCGTGAAATTTCAAGCCTAGTTGTGACAAAGCAGCTATCAGACAGATTTAAAGAAAGGCGCGTTACAGGTGAGTGGATAATTTATCATGTACACAATAATCAGAAATACTATCTTGATATAGCAAACCATGAAGATGATGAAGAAATTATTGTAAATAGTATAAGAGATATGGTTCTGAAAGAATTTCCTGAATTTCAAAATAGCCTTCCGATATTTAGTTAAACAATGACCCACCTCGGTGGGTTTTTTAACGGGTGGAATTTATGTCCTGGACAAACAAACCGACTAATTTTGCAATCGATGTTCTGAGGAATGCTGATGATCACCTTAAGAAGATTGTAGGCGATACACTACAACAGGTTATAGTTCGTTCTCCAGTTATGGATGGTGAGTTTAGAGCATCCCATAAAGTCACACTCGATTCACCGCAAAACACGTATGAGAAAGGCTTTGACCTGTCAGGTAGCACAACCCTAGCGGAAGGCTTAAAGGTTGCGTCTACAGCGAAAATAGGCGGGCTTGTTTATATCCAGACGTTAAGTCCATATGGAACACGTTTAGAAAATGGGTGGAGTCAGCAAGCACCTAATGGTGTTTACGCATTATCGTTCCAATCAGTTGTGAGCAAATACAAATGATGACACTCCCACAAGTAGAAACTGCAATCTACACAAAGATTGGGCAATTCACCTATCCAGATACTACGGTTCGAATTGAGAATCAGCCTTTATTGAATGGTCAGCAATTTGTGCCGCCTACAGACAAACCATGGTGCAAAGTTTTCGTTCAATATGCTGATGGCCGAATAGTTGGTATTGGAAATGAACCATGCAAGCGTAATTTCGGTATTATCTCAATCCAGTGCTTCACACCTAAAGATAAAGGCACTTTGGATATGGCGAATTTATGTGAAGCCTGGACACAGCACATTGAAAACTTTCAATCTGGCCATCTTGAAGTTTATTTGGTTCATCCACCACAAGACCTTAAGGATGATAACTTTTATGGAAAGATCATCCGGGCTGAATTCAGTGTCAATTAAAACCAAAACATAAACCTCAACCGCCTACATGGCGGTTTTTTATTGCCTAAAAATAGGAGCAAGCCATGTCTAAGGGCAGTGCAATTAAGCTGTATTACGCAGCAGAAGAAACACCAGGAGTACTGTCAGCAGTACCAGTCTGGAAAACAGTTCGTCGTGTCACAGATGGTTTGACTGAAAATGTCACAACATCCACATCAAATAGCGTTTTGGATTCTCGATTCCGTCAAGGCTCAACCGCTGATGAATCGGAAATTACCGGATCACTAGAGGTTGAGTTGTCGATTGGCACATTTGATGACTTCATTAGTGCTGTGGCTATGAATGCCTGGGTAGTCGATGGGGTTGATGCCGAAAAATCCACACTTCAATTTGGTGGCGACACAACCAAAACATTCACATTTGTAAAAGTGTTTAGCGACCTCAACAAAATCCACGTTTACAAGGGTATTCGTATTGGCGAGTTTGGCCTTAGTATCGCAACCACTGGCAAAATTACATCAAAATTCGGCTTGGTTGGAACAGACTTTGAGTCGGTTGCGGTTAATCCTGTTTCTAGTCCACAGCCTGTTGATGATAACGTTCTGGTGTCTGCATTAAATGTAAATACCATGACTGTGAATGGTCAAAATACTGTGGGTACGGCATGTGTTCAATCAGTTGAACTATCAGTCACGAATAACCTGGCGCCTTATCGTTGTATTGGATCAGGCAAGCTGTCAGCCCAAGGCTATAACGATAAGATGATTGATATTACGATGAACACTCAGTTCATGTTCACAAGTCAATCTGCCACATACATTCCATATGTGAAATCACGTGCAACCATGCCACTTGAATTCGCAATTGAAGATCCGGACGGTAACAAATACGCATTCAACTTCCCACAACTGGAAGTATCTGAAGCTGGGCACCCGGATGGTGGTGGTGAGGATGACATCATGCTCGATGTGTCATTTGCCCACATCAAAACTTCACCGGTTATCACTCGCACATTAGTAGCATAACGATAGTCATCTTAAAAACCAAAGCACCTTTCTGGGTGCTTTTTTATATCTGCTTTTTTAGATCACTTTGAGTTGTATAAGCCATTTATACAACTCAAAACGATTTACCAACATATTGACAAAAATCTATATTTTTCAAAGCGAAGCCGACCTTAACAAGTCGGCTTTTTTAATGCCCGCAATTTGGGCAAACCACTGGCTAGGGCGACGGTTCGAAAAGCACGTTTTCATGTTCATCGTGCCTGCCAGTTTCTTTTTTTGAACATGGCCATATAAGAGGAAATCTTATGAACATGATGGTAACCAATGAAAATCAAACACCATTTATTGAAGTTGAGTTGAATGGAAAAGTTCAGCTCGGCGTGAATGCTCGTGATTTGCATAAGATGCTTGAAGTGAAGGCAGAGTTCTCACATTGGATTAAGCGACGAATTAGTCAGTGTAAATTTGAGGAAAATTTCGATTACATAGTTTTCGTCAAAAAAGACGAAAACCTAAAAGGTGGTCGACCAACGACTGAATACTTCATTTCTGTAGATATGACCAAACACCTTGGAATGATGGAACGCAATGAAAAAGGCCATGAGATCCGTAAATACTACATCGAGCAAGAAGATTTGGCTCGTCAGCTTAAAGATGGGCTACAGGTACGCATTGGTAAACTTTCAGCACAAGTTGAGCTAATCACACAATGCTTGTCTGAGGCAGGTCGATTCTTATCGGTAAACGGAAAACAAATCAAGCCAGCACTGCTAAAAGAACTGGATGATCTAATTAAAGAAGCTCAGCCAGAATTAAAACTTGAGGGTTAGATTTAAAGTCTAACTCTTTTTTATTTCAGTAAATTTATCAGTAAACATATATCCGCCTTCTGGCGGTTTAATTTTTGGAGATGGATATGGCCTTAAAAGTAGCAATTCAAAAAAGTAAAGATATCGCTGTATGGAAAGAATACAAAGATGCCGATGGTAATGTATTGGCGGAATTTAAAATTCGCGGTGATGAATATAAACCATATCTTGTGGCTTCAGAGCGCGCTCAAAACCAGATTGCATCCAAAGGCTATAATGTGGCACTTGCAGGTGGTGAAGATAAGCTCTATCACGAATTACTTTTAGAAGCTGCAGCATGCCATTTGATTGCAGACTGGAAGGGCATCACATTTGTAGAGAATGACAAGGAAGTTGAGGTTGGGTATTCACCAGAGAATGCCACCAAGCTTTTAAATATGGGTGATATTGGTCCAATCATTTGGATGTTTGTCAAAGATCAGGCAAACAAAATCCAGATTGAAGCCAATAAGGAGATGGTCGACACTCTGGGAAAGTTATCAAACTCTACGAATACTCAGAGCGATATGCAGGACTCACCGAGCACCAAGTAAAGCAGCGTGAAGCTATGGGTTTGAAGACCCCAGAGCCACCTGAATACAGCTACACCGCCAATGCCATATTGGCAGCCTACAATACAATTGCCAGGTCTCGCCGGTACGAGCAAAGCGTTCCCTTATCCTTGGATACTTCAGCTTTGCTCAACTATATGGAAATGTTTGAGCTGCCATGCGAACTACATATCTTCTTTGAATGCATTATGGAAATTGATAATAGATTTATTGATAAGGCGCATAAAAGGATGAGCAAGAAACCAGCTTAGGGTGGTTTCTTTTTACAATTAATTTTTTTATTCATATACTTACCTATAATGATTTAAAAATATGCGACACAACATGTCGTTAAATATATATAAATTTAAAATTAGGGGTTAAGCGGTGGGTACAATAGAATTAGATGCACATATTGAGGATGCTATGTTACAAGTCCGCATAAACAATACCAGGCCAATCGATCTAATTGATTATGCTCAAAGCATGCTGAATTTAGGTAACGAGTATTCTAATTTTATTAACAAGACAGACATTCATTTATCATCCGATGACATAAAGTTGTATGTAAAAGAAATTCGTACTGGGTCAATAATTACCGAGCTGGTTGCTATAGCGCCAACCTTGATGCCCTTTATGGAGCACAGTAATACGGTATTGGATTTTGCAAACCACATTAAGGTTAGCTTTGATTACCTACTTGGAAAAGGGGGTAAACCACAAGACCTAGATAAGGACGGTTTAAAAAGAATTTCCAAGTTTGTTGAGCCAATTGCCAATGATAATGGCTCAGTTATGCAGATAGATGCATCAAATAATCGAGGGGAAATTCATATCCACCTCAATAGCGAAGGTGCGAATGCTATCCAAAATAGGGCGCATAAAGAGCTTGAGAAAATGAAAGAGCCAGTAATTGGTCTTCATAAACAGGTGGTACTATATTGGTCGCAAGCTAGAAATGATAATAAGAAAGGTGACAAGGCAGTAATTGAAAGCATTTCGGATAGAGAGGTTAAAGTCATTTACGATACTGAAGAACTTAAGTATCGAATGATTCACAAACAACCACATATATTTGATACTGCTTACCTCGTAGATGTCTATGTTGAAACCATAAAAGATAAGCCTGTAGTTTATAAAATTGTTGCTTTTCATGACACTGTGGATATTCCTGATTAGTAATTAAATAATAAAGAACCGCCCATGTGGCGGTTTCTTTTTGTTCAGAGAATTAGTATCTTATCCTCATTATTAACGGGGTAAGATAATGAAAAAATTGATTTTAGCTTTGGTTGCTGGGGGTATTTCTACTTTTTCTGCAGCAGATAAGCCTTTGCTTATTCAGCAGGGTACTCCAGTACCACTAAATAGCGATGAAACACCAGTTGCAGAAACATATTACAAGCCGCTACAGCCTGCACGATACAAGAATCAAGATGCGCTTAATAGTTCGTTGATGCTGGAATATTCTGCCCAAAAAGGTAAATTCACAAATAGCATTGATGAGGATCTTAATGGTTTTGGAGTGGGGTTTTCTTCATCACCACATAAAAATGGCCTTTGGGGAAAAATTGAATACCAGGAAAACAGTAAATACAATGGAGAGGCTTACGAGTTCTCATTTGGCGGGCATTTAAATCTTATTGATGCCAATGGGTTTTATGCATTGGGGACTATTGGTACTGGTGTTAGTATCCTTGATGTTGAAGGTTTTGACACTTCAAGCTATTGGACTCTGCCTATTGGCTTGGAAATCGGATATACATTCGTGCCAAGTTTATCAATTTATGGTGGTGTTGGTTATAAATGGTCTTGGGATGTTTCGTCCTCAACCACTTGCAAAAATGGAACTCAAAGTAATAGCGTAGGTAGTGGCACATGTTCATGGAATGGCGGAATTGATCATTATAATTACACTATTGGCGACTATGATGGCGTAACCTACAAAGCCGGCATTCGATACAACTTCTAAGAGAAAGCCACCGAAAGGTGGTTTTTTTGTACCGGAATTAGTATCTTGTGGTTACTTATAAGAGGGTATTCATATGAAAAGATTATTGATTATTGGGGTGGTTGGTTTTAGTTTAGTGGGGTGTGTAAGCGCTGAACAACAAAGATCCTATAATAATCCAATGAAAAGCTATAGTGAAATTGTAGATATACCAGGGAAGACAAAAGACCAGATTTATGATCAATCAAGACAATGGATTGCAAAAAGTTTTAAATCATCAAATAGCGTTATTCAATATTCGAATGCTGAATCTGGAACAATTATAGGCAAGGGAAATATGCCATTCCCATGCAAAGGTTATATTGAGTGCTCAGCTTATGCGAATAGCAATATCAACTTTACCTTAACAATTGATGTAAAAGATAATAAATCAAGAATGAGCTTTAATGATCTTGGAATATATATGCCACCAAGTATATCTGGTGGTGTGAAATTTAATGGTGGTGACAATCTTCCAATATGGCAGGATAAGCATAAACCATTGGTTGAGGGTGGATTAAAGGAAATAATTCAAGATTATAAAAAATCAATTACAAATAGTAATTCTCAAAACTGGTAATTATTTTTCGATAAATAAAACCCACTTCGGTGGGTTTTTTAATACCCAAAAAAGCAAAAAAGGCCGTGACTTGTAATCATGGGCTTTTTATTTGGAAAAAACCGCAGGATGAACTCTGCTTTAAATCTAAATAATATTTGAAAAGCAAAAACCCCAGTGTTAGCGCACCGGGGTTTTTATATCAACCTTGAGGGAAGGAGATATACATAATCTATGTCCGAATATCTTAAACCAATAGCGGAGCTTATAAAAGTGTCTATTGAAAAATACGGGTTATGGCAAACAATATTGGCATTTATTTTACTATTCTCAGTGCCAATACTTATATGGCAGGCAGCACCAATACTGCTTGCTGTCTCCAAGTTGATTGAAGTGACCAAATAAAACCGACCCAATAAAAGGTCGGTTTTTTATTGTCTGCGCTCCTAGAGGCGCTTTTTTTATGCCTACAGGAAAGTGAAATGGCTCAAGAATCTGTATTGCGAATTGTTATTGATTCACGAAATGCTGAACGAAATGCACATGCTTTAGCGAATGAATTGGAAAGCATTGAGAAGAAAGGTGATTTCGCTACCAAATCAATGGATTCAATGTCTGTAGCGACTCGCCAACTAGCTGGATACATGGCTGGTATTGTGACAGTAGGTGCAGCCATTAATAAAATGGACACTTACACGGGCATCAACAACAAGCTAAAGCTTGTCACTAAATCCCAAGAAGAACTCAATCAAGCAATGCGAGATACTTTTGCTATTGCTCAAAAATCTGCATCTTCATGGGGTGCTGTGAATGATGTGTATTCCAAGTACATGTCAAATGCAAAAACCTTGAATTTAACCCAAGCACAAACAGCACGGCTAACCGAAATCACTTCAAAGGCAGTATCTTTAAGCGGATCAAGTTCTGAGGCGGCAGCTGCAGCACTATTCCAATATGGTCAAGCGCTTGATGGGAATATTTTACGCGCCGAAGAATATAACAGCCTGGTTGATGGTGCTGGCGGCCTACTTAATGCGATGGCGAAAGGCTTAGGTGTTGCACGCGGTGAGCTGCGTCAAATGATGCTCGACGGGAAATTAACAGGCGAGGTTATTACCAAGGCACTCTTAAAAGCTGGTGAAAGTGTTGATGCCTTATATGCCAAAACCGATATAACAATTGGCCAATCAATTACTATGCTAAGCAATCAGGCAACTAAGTTTACTGGAGAAGCTGGTAAGGCCTCAGGCGCAGCAGTGGCCCTATCTAGCAGCATACAATTTCTAGCAAACAATCTAGATACTATCGCCAATATAACCATTGTTGGCGGAGTTGCATTCCTCACAAAAACAATCGTAGCTCAAACTGTTGCTATTCAAGGATCTATTGCGGCATCTGCACAGCGTCGTGCAGCGGATACAGCAGCACTTCAATCACAAGTTCAATTAGCAGCAATTGAGGTACAACGCACTCGACAAGTGACAGCCCTAGCTATAACAGAAGTTGGTCTGGCGCGACAAGAATTAAATAGCGCAACCACACGCCAAGCACGTGCAGCAGCAACCATGCGCTTAACTCAGGCTGAAGTTGCTTTAGCAATTGCCCAAAAGCAAACCAAAGTTGCAACAGTTGAACAAATAGCGGCTGAAAATGCACTTAATGCCTCTCGTTCACGTGGTGCTGCAATTTTAGGCCTGGTTGGTGGGTGGACTGGTGCGCTTACAATTGGTGTAGCTGCTCTGGCTGCGGGTTATATGTATTTCAGTAATCGTGCCGCCGAAGCAAATAAAAAACTTGAAGATCAGGCAAATGTTGCCAAAAAAGCAAAAGAAGAGCTTATTGCACTTAAAGGTCTTGAAAAAGACAAAGCTGTTGATGACATGACAGCATCATTTGAGCGGCAAAATAAAGCCTTGTCTGAATCAAGCAGCAAAATTAACATGCAATTAAATGCCATTCAGCAACTTTATAAAGGGAATAAAGAGGTTGCTCAGGTTGTTCAGGATGCTCGCAATGGCACTATAAGCATGAATGATGCTATTCGGCGATTTAATGAGCTTCGCATTAAAAAAGATGTATATGAGGCACTAAAACTAAATACCACTGAATTTATCAAAAATGCAAAAGAGGCAATCAATACCAAATCCAAATTAAGCTTATTTGGCATCGAGGTTGAGCTAGCTGGCAAAAAGGCTCAAACATCTGCTGTGGGTGTAGATGAAAATACTCAGGCGCTTGATAAAAATGAAACGTCTGCACAAAGAGCAGCAAAAGCCCAGAAGGATTTCTTTAATAGCTTGTCAACTGATGTGTTGTCAGCAAATGAAAATCTTGCCTATCTCAATCTAGGTTTTAGCAAAGAAGTTATTGAAAAAATTCAAGAGCTTCAAAAAGCTAAACAAGCTGTAGCTCCAAGTGGCACCACCGCAATAGTCACCACTGAAGAAATCAATCAGATTGTGCGAGCTCAAAAAGCTCTTGATGCGGTTAAGGATAAAGAGGATGAGATAACCAAGGCAAAAAGAGATCAAACCAGTGAAGCTGAAAAGCAAGCCAAATTAGCTGCAAAACAAGCAGTGATTATGGCTGGTAGTAATGAGCAAATTAAAAACATGCTGAAAGTTTACCAGGCTTTTAGGAATGCTGGTGTTGATGATGTGAAAGCGCGTGTTTTGACTGCTCAAGTAGGTCGGGAGGGAGATTTCCTAAATAAAAATTTATTTGGAAGTCATTCTGACAATGCTAATGGAAAAATCAATACAGGCATGATTTCTTGGCAAGGTACTCGTTCAAAATCATTGACCCAATATCTACAAGGGCAAGGTGTTTTAGATCAAAAGGGCAATATTGAACAAACTCAAGAAGCTCTCAATGCTCAGGCAAAATTTCTTATCCAGGAGATATTGACTGAAAAGAGATATAAATCATCTAAAAATGCATTGCTGGGAGATAACTCAAATTATCGAGATCTAGAGAAAGTATTTGGTAAAAATGCGATTGCTTGGGACTACAATGGTAAGAATATTGGATCGGATAAAGCTTCAAAAAACTTAGCTCGCCAAGACAATTACTACAACTTCCTAAATAAAATCCTAGGAGGTAATCCAGAAAATGCGCTCAGTTCAATCAAGGATTTGGCTAAGTATGATGATGAGGCATATAAGGCACGTAAAGATCTTCTTGATCGAATTGAGCAACTACAATCTAAATATGATACTGAAGCTATCTCTCGCAATAAGGCCCGTGACGAGGAAATCAACCAAGCCGCCATTTTAGGTCAACAAGCTTTAATTCCTAAAATCAAGGAGCGGTATGAAGCTCAAGAAAAACTTGCAAAACTTCAACAGGAGTACGAGGCAGAAGGCTATAAGTGGACTGAAGAAAGAAAACTTCAATACACTTATGAAACTAACGTTTTGCGCTTAACAGCTGAAGGTAAATTTTCTAAAGATCAAAAAAAGATTTTCGAGAAAGGTTTTAAAGATCAGCGCGATCAAGAAATCGCTTTAGTTAGACTGGCTAAAGAACAGCGCATCTTTCAAGCTGAACAAGCCATGATGACTGAAATTCAAGCCATGCAAGAGCGCTATAGACTTGAACGCAATGAGATCATAAAAACCACAGCAACTGATTTAGAAGAGCGTAGACGTAGGTTAAATGCTCTTAATACTGATGTGATTCGTGGTGGTATTGGTAAAAACTTCTCTGATCCAAATGATACAAGCAGCCAATTCCTTCAATCTGTTAGCTATGCACCAATTGCAAAATCCAATACTCAAAAACTGGATGAGGAGTTTGAAAAAGAACAAGCAAAAATGCTTTCTAATTTCGAGAAGATAAAGGAGTTAAACGCAGACAATCATGAAGCGATTCTTGAGGCTGAGCGCCAGTTCCTTGAGGCAAAACAGCAGTTACAAGATGAGTATGATTTTAAAGCACAAGATGCCAGAAAGTTGGACCTGGAGCATCAGCTGTCTATTTATGGACAAATGACATCAATGGTCGGATCTTCTTTTGGGCAAATGATGGATATTGTTTCGCAGGTTAAGGAAGAAAACACCAAGACTTATAAAACCTTCTTTGCAATAAATAAAGCTATTGCATTCGCTCAAGCTATTATTAATACAGAGGAAGGTGCAACTAAGGCGCTTGCACAAGGTGGTATTTATGGCGCTGCATTAGCTATGGCAGTTCGAGCATCCGGTTATGCATCCGCAGGAATCATTGCTGGGCAAGCAATTGCCGGCCCTGGTGGTGAAGGATATGCCAATGGTGGTTATACCGGCCACGGTGGTAAGTATGATCCTGCCGGCATTGTCCATAAGGGTGAAGGCGTTCTAACCCAAGAGGAAATTAAAGCTCTTGGTGGCCCACAAGGCTTTGAAGATTTACGAAAATCTATCCGTCGGGGTTACTCAGCAGGTGGATTGGTTGCGGATACTCATCGGGTCGGAATGGGTACAATGAATGCCATCAACAACGGTGGAACAATTCAGGCCGAGAAGGTGGCTCAGGCGAGCGTAAAGGCACAATCCCAGACACCTCAAGTCATTGATAACCAGTTACGAGTGCTTTTTGTTAAAGATGAGGATGAGGCTAAAGATATGCTGTATGGACCTGATGGTGAAAAAGCCTTTCTATACCATATGAAACGTAATCGCAGCAAAGTTTAATGGCCCACTTCGGTGGGTTTTACCCTATAATGTGAAAAATATTGTGAGAATAAGAAATGTGGCAACCAATAGAATCCGCACCAAAAGACAAGAGAATTCTAGTTTGGTCTGAAGATGGTATTTTTCAGGCCGAATGGGATATTGTCGCTAAAAAAATCTTAGTTGTTACACAGCCTAGTGTTGGTGTTGAATGGAGCGGGGAGGATGATGCACCACTAACACATTGGATGCTATGCCCGCCTGATCCATAACATATAAAGAATTCAAGCCGCCCAATGAGGCGGTTTTTTAATGCCTGAAATTTGAGGACAAAATGAAAATACAAACTGAACAATTTGGCGAAGTCCACGTATTAACAAATTGCCCTCTATTGAGTTCAACTGAGCGCCTAGAGTGGATGACTGAGGTTCATGAGGCGGATGATGGTACTGAAGAGCGCTATCCACTGCGTGATACGCCTCGGCAAATCCTAAGCTTTAACTACACTCAGATGCGCAAAGCCATGGGCGATATGTTTCATATGCTGTCTGCCAATCTGCGAAAACAGTGGGGTATTCCGCTACGACAGGTCAAAAGAGTCATTCCAGATATGGTGGATGATGACTACATCATTCTCGATACAACCAGCACCATAGCCGACCTTAGAGTCGGTTTTGCTTTTATTGAGAGCAAGGAAGGTGGTCAGGTTGTTGAGATTGTAGAGCGTGGCCGTTACATCATCATCCAGGAAGAAATCCGGGACCCGGAAACCGATGAGGTTATTCAGCCATTAATCACTGAATACCAGGATGGCTTCCGGTTAGCAGCAAATATCACGGCAACCAATGCAGTGATGATGCCATTGCGGATCTGCATTATTGATGGCGATGCTTCAATCAATGCCGGCGGCTTCTGGTCCAATGCGTCTATGGTTTTTCGTGTACTGGCAGAGGATTTGCCAGAACATTCTGGCGATGTTCCGGACCGGTACAAAGACCAGGATATTTACTTTAAGCCTTTGCTGCTGGATGGCGACTCTATCGAAATCACCATGAGCCAGCATCAAAACGTGGTGGATAACAGCATTGGTGGCTTTCAGTCATTTACCCATCATGCCAAAGCCAAGCAGTCCAAGCCGTTTAAATCACTGATTCGAAGTTGGGATGAGTTCCAGGAATTTCGCCGGTTCCTGTTTCGGCGTGGCGGCCGTTATCGTCCATTCTGGTTGCCGCTATATGAGCAACATCTCAACATTTTAAACACCGGCAATATCACCACCAGCTTAAGCACCAATACCAAATACCTGATTGAAGCGGGCCGGAATTACATTGCGGTGAAGCGCAAGGATGGCACCTGGACAGCGCATGAAATCACTGCACGAACTGGTGGTTCATTAACCGTTTCACCAGCCATCAATGTTCAGCGCAATGATATTCAAACGATTTGTTATATGGGTCTTTACCGCTTCGATGCCGACCAGATCGAGTTTCAATTTTTAGGTGCGGGTATTAGCCAGGTTACAGTGCCAATTCTGGAGTTAGAAAGCTAATGGATATTCGTGTAGAGCTTTATCAATTCAAGCACGGGGATAAAGCCTGGTACTTCACCAACCATCGCAAAGATGTTACGCACAACGGCATCACCTATAAGAAAGTACCTGGCTTAGATCGGGATGCCATTGAAGATGCAGACATTGATAAATGTGAGATTGAAGTCACCTTTCCACAAGGTAACTTTAAGAATGAAGTTGGCGATAACTTCACCAGTATCTTCTTAAACAAAATTTATTTTGAGTCTGTTTATCTCACCATCCTTGAACTTGAACAGAATGAAACACTAGTTTTGTTTATGGGGCGCGTGACTCAGCCGAAATTTAATGATTCAGAAGACACTATGATGCTGGTGTGTTCAACCGGTGAATCATATTTAAACCGAACTATCCTGACACGGAAATTTCAAAAGACTTGTCCGAATTCTATCTATGACCGCTGGTGTGGATTGAAATTTGAAGACTGGGCATTCGATGTGACTGTGACAGCAATCAATGGTCTGACAATCGCATTCACGGTAAATCCCACCCAGGTGAAGGATTCTGAAGGCAATCTGGTCTTTGAGCAGGTGCCTGTTCTGGATGAGTTAGGGCAACCTGTCTTAGATGGAAATGGACAACCAACTTATGCGGATGGTGATCCGGTGATGGAAACCAAGACTTACGCTGCAGGTTATCTCAACCGGGGCCTGTTTAAAAAACTCGGTGTTTCTACGTTTGTTGTTGGCAATACCGCAAATTCAGTAACTTTATATCGTGAGCATGTTGGTGTGAAAGTTGGTGATGTGATCCAGCTGGCACCCGGGTGCGACCAGTCACACAAAATGTGTCATGAGAAATTTG
Source organism: Acinetobacter sp. G11 (assembly GCF_049808495.1). Taxonomy (NCBI): domain Bacteria; kingdom Pseudomonadati; phylum Pseudomonadota; class Gammaproteobacteria; order Moraxellales; family Moraxellaceae; genus Acinetobacter; species Acinetobacter sp. G11. The sequence continues at coordinate 39,669 of NZ_JBNCAT010000008.1, read as the reverse complement.
ATAACGCTGCTCGGTTTGCAGGGCATCCATATATGCCGAGTGAAAATCCGGTGATGACACAGCTGATTAAATAGGGGGATTTATGGTTATTGCACCATGGGTAATTTGGGCGATGCTTGCGCTAATGGCCGCAACCGCTATCTATACCTACGTTTCAATGCGAAAAATGCAGAAGAAAAACCGCCAGTCTGCTAATCAGTTAGACGGGACTATTGCAGATGAGGGCACCTCATTTAGCGATATTGCTGGCAGTCCACATATGTATGGAAATATTACGCACCTTTGGGGACAGTCCACAACACCAATCAAATCGAAAGGTGGAAAGTGAAAATTTATATGTCTGATATACGGAAAGCAAAAATGTGTGCTCGCGGATCGCGGGCATTTTTTTTGTCTCAAGGTTGGGATTGGCAGGACTTTCTTGAAAACGGAATTGATCTTGAGATTGTTAAATCAACAAACGATGCAATGGCTTTGAAGATTGTAGAGGCGGTGGAAAAATGGGCGGAAGTAGCGGACAGGTTATTGGGTATCAATATTTCACAAATTTCCTTTTGTTCATTGGTAATCCGATTGAAAAAGTTTTAGGAATTAATTTTGATAAACGTGGCTGGATAAATCCACTAGTTGAAAAAAATAAGTCGGCCTTGTCTCAAGGAATTATTAATGAACCCTATTTATATGGTGAAAATGAAGGCGGTGTTGCTGGCGTAGTACATGCACGCTATGGCACTGACGATCAAAAAGTTGTGCCATTTTATCAAGAATATATGGAGTCCAAGGGCTTACAAGCCTCCGCATACCCATTTCAGTCTTATCTAGCATTTAAAGATTTTTACGTCGGCAACTCAGGCTACATGAAAGAGATGTTGCTTTGGCCGAAGCGAATTCATGTTCGAAATGATGGTCGACCGCAGTGGTATGATGCGAAATCGGAGGTCACCATATATGACACTGGTAGTGAGCCAAACCTGCAATATACAGGCGCATGTGGACGTCATGCATATCTAGATGGGTATCAGGTATCAAGCTTTTCAGAAGATCTAAACTGGACGATTCACCCAGACCCTAACACATATAAGGATATGAGGGGTGTGAATGCAAATTACAGACAATACCCGCCATTTAATAGTGATTTTCCTTATACCACTGCATCTGCAAAATATGTTTCCCAGATAAACTCCAAAGGTAAGGTTAAAGTAACCGGAAGGGTTTTTGTTTCCGCACAAACATGGAATATCTATCCGGTTGAAGGCTCTGATTTAATTGGGGAGATATCAGTAACTTTTTATGATGGTACCGAAACAACAAAAGATTATCTTATTGAGGCTTGGTTTGATCTAACTAATACCGACAAATTTGGACTTCAGGTGGATGCAAGTGGATGTGTTGAGGATCCAGGACACTTGTTTAAGGACCTTGATGCGGGAATTATGTGGAATTATTTTTACGGACCATTTCCGAGCGATGGGATTTTATCCGGCGACATAAACCCGATTCATAAAATTCGCGAAATTCTCACTGATGACACAGCGATGAATAAGCCGGAAGCATCTGTAAATGATGTGAACTTCATGAAGGCTGCAGACCGAATTTATGATGAGGGCCTGGGTATTTCACGCGTATTTACAGAAAAAAACTGCTTAGATGCGATTAATGAAATTTGTTATCACATTGAAGCAGGTATTCGTGTAAATCGCCAAACTGGTCTTCATGAAATGGTTTTGTTTCGTGATGACTGGTTTGAAGAAGATGAAATTCACACCATACCCGAAAACAAAATCAAAAAAGGCAGCATGCAGTATGAAATTACCAATGCTGATGAAGTGATCAATCAGGTCAATGTAAATTTCTATGATCAGCAAAATATTAAGAATTCATCCTTTTCAATTTCTGAAAGCGGCTTGATTCAGACTCTGGGCCGAGTCAATGCTGAAACAGTCGATTTTCCATATTTCATGAATATGCGAAATGCTGAAGTTGTTGCGAACTGGAAACTTAAAATACTCTCTACGGGTGTTTTAAAGGGCTCATTCACAACAGGATGGCGTGAAGCGCGGAAATTGAATCGCTATGACTTGATTCGGTTGCCGTGGTCTAGGCGCTGGGCTGAACCTATTTTGGTCCGCATCATGAACATTAAACTTGGCGGTCCAACCTCTAATGAAGTTTCCATTGAGTGGGTTGAGGTTGTTCCGTCCACCGGAATGATGAATACAACCATTGTTGCAGATGACCCAGTTAATACCCAACCTGAAGTACCAAAACCATGTAATGCCAAAGTTTTTGAATTGCCATACTTTGAAGCAGTTCAAGCGCTTGGAGAGCGTGAAGTGGGTATCGAACTTGCCGATAACCCGGAGGCTGGCTACTTATGCGCTATTGCCGAAAAACCTCAAAATAACTCACTAAATGCTGCTTTGTATGCTGATGTTGGTAGTGGTTTTGAGCGTGTGGCAACAGTGAACTACTGTGAAACAGCTTATTTAGATCAAACGATTGATCGTATAAGCAGCTCATTTGTAGTTAAAAATGTTGGAAATATCGCATCCGTTCGAGTTGGTAGTCAGATTTTTATCAATGATGAAATCATGGTTTATCAATCCTATGATGCTGAAACCAAAGTTTTAATTGTGAAGCGCGGAGCGTTTGGGGTGCCGCAAATTCACACTGCTAATTCAATTTTGTATTTTGCTGATGATTTTGTAGCAGTGGATCAGACACTTTATGTTCAAAGTGAAATTGTTAATGCAAAAGTACTAACCACTACCCCAAGCGGTGTTTTGGCTTTTGGTGATGCGTTTAATCATGTAGTTGAATTCAATGCACGCGCAATCCGACCTTACCCACCAGCCAATGTGAAAATTAACGGTGAATATTGGCCTATTGAAATTGAAACGGACTTAATTATCACATGGGTTGATCGAAATCGCACCCAACAAACCGGTGGTGAGATTATCGGATGGTATGAGAGCGGTGTGACTTTAGAAAGTGGTGTGACTTATCAATTGATTTTAATTGAACGTGATGAAAACGAAGTTGAATTGCGCACACAAGACTTAAGTTTAGGCGCAATAAACACATACACCTTTGCAACTTCAGCAATGGATGCAAATACACGCACAATCGAAATAACTTTAAAGTCATTACGCGATGGGTATGAGTGTTTAAATCCATTTATACATACCGTTGAGTTATCTCAATTCTTTAGCGCACCGTATAACATTCAATATACAGTGAGGCATATATGAGTGTAGAAATAGATTTTTCTTATGCCATAGATGGTTTTTATCATAGTGTGAATTATTATAGATCTGAAATACCTATGAATGTTGGGGCGATGCCAGCCCCGACTGCAGTCGGTATAACTGGTATTACATACACGGATTTAACAGCTGCAGCTGAAAAAACCTACTATGTACGATTTGGTGTTGTAAGAAATGGCATAGAGAAAATTAGCAATGAAATAGTGGTTTCAACCGCAAATAAATATCTAATCAACATAAATGTTGTAGGTGGTGTCATTCAGGATAGCGGAAGTTTAGACTTCAACTGGACAGAAATGAATATCACAAAAGACGATGTGAATGGAATATTATTTGGTTCATATCAGTCTTCACTTTTAGCTGATAAGGTATTTAATTTTAACCAAAACTTTAAAATCACATTTGAGTTCAAACGCTTATCTTCTGTGCCTAAATATTCAGTTTTTATGGCAATTACATCAGATGCACAGTGGGACGGATCACTAAGGCGTTTTGCTGTTGGTGTTGGTGGGGTAGGCGGTGGCGATGCATCAATTATCAATAAAGTGTTTATATCACGCTCACGGAGCGGAACAGCCAACATAACAGCGAGCAAGACTATTGATAATAATGTTTGGTATACGGTTGAATTTTCAAGAAATGGAAATGTATTTACTCTAAAAGTAGATGATGTGGTTAATACATTTACAGATACCGATGCCACTTTTAACTCGATACCAATGCTTATTGGGACAAATTTAGTTAATACTGCGGACGGTCAGTTTAATGGCTATATTCGCAACTTTAAGGCTCATGATTTAACAAAAGTATGATCATTCAAGTTTATAGCACCAAATCGGGTGCTTTTTTATTGCCAAAAATTAGGGGGGCGAAATGTCTGAAACGACAGGGCAAGCAATTGCCGAAGCAAGTGCGGCAGTTACTTCGGTATCAGCAAAAACAGCAGTTGGCGGTTCAATAGCTGGATTATCCGGGAAGTTTTTAGGGTTAGATCCAGTCACAGCATTGGGTTTGGTTATCGCAATTGCTGGTCTACTGGTGAGTTTTATGAGTTTTTTAATCAACTGGTATTACAAGCGGCAGGAAAATAAACGTGCAGATGAATTGCATCAAATTGCACTAAGAAAGGCGAATGGTGAATGTAATGTCAAAGACTAAAATATCAGTCGTTTTATTAGCAGCTTCGGCTGCTTTTTTTACGTCTTTAGAAATTCGAGAAGGCTATTCAGCAAAGCCTTATAAAGATGGCGGCGGGGTAGTCACCCAGGGTATTGGCTCAACTGTCAAACCCAACGGCCAGCCAATCAAAATGTCTGATCCACCAATCACACGCAAAACGGCTCAAGAATGGGCAAAAGCGCATGTATCTAAAGATGAGATTGTATTCCGCAAATCGCTGCAGGGCGTGAAGTTATCTCAAGTCGAATATGACACCTATTTAGACTTTACCTATAACTTTGGCCAAGCCAACTGGAACGGCTCATCCATGCTTCGCAATCTAAAGCAGGGCAAATACGTGCAAGCTTGCCAGTCATTGTTGAAGTGGAAATATGTGGCCAAGCGCGATTGCTCAGTCCGATCCAACAATTGCTATGGAGTATGGACCCGGCAAGTTGATCGTTATCAAAAATGTATGGGGGCGCAGTAAATGCCAATACTCACAATCTTATGGAAATTCAAATACTGGATCGCAATTGCGGTCCTTTCTTTTTTATGGCTTGGCCAAATTGCTTATACCAATCATTTATCTGGGAAGCTAAAAGTCGCAGATGCTAAATGCGCGGAACGGATCAACAAAGTAAATGGTGCTTATCAGGGTGCAATTAATGCTTGGAGAACAAAAGTTTCAACTGTCGAAACAGAGCTTGAGGCCGAACGTCAAAACATCAAAATCCAATTCAGGGATATAAAACATGAAACTCAAAAAGTTATTACCCAGCGTATTTATACTGATTGCAAGCTTACCGATGACGGCATGCATATCGCAGAAGCCGCCCGCATTGCCGCCAATTCCCGCAAGTCTGCTGGTCCCATGTGATGAATACAAGGCTCTAGAAAACAATACAATGGGTGAGTTGCTGACTCGTTATGTTGAGAGCCTGGAAATCGGTGCTGAGTGTGCTGCAAAGGTTGATGCGTTTATTAAGATTCATAAGCCCTCCAAGTGAGGGCTAACTACACACCCCACTCAAAACCACAAAATTACTTTTTAGCCCCAAAGCCCACCCGGGTTCCTTCCTAAAAAATTCTCCATGTCTTATCGTGTGCTCAATATAGAAGTAGAGCCATGTTTTCATTTTTCTTTCCTTTTAATTATAAACAAAATTTTCTTTAATCGTTTACAGTTAATAAACCATCCCAACTAAAGTAATTCTGGGTTAAGTTTTGGCGTGACATCGCCCAAGCACGACCATGCATCTTACATGGTCCAATTGCTAGTTTCTTATCACCAAATTTAATTTTTACTTTTTCCAAAGCTTCTTGAAGTCTTTCATTTTTCTCAATTTGAGTATGATCAGATAGTAGGTCATATATGTATGTTGATTTTGGTTCGATTGCAGTCAAAATTACGCCACATTTCTTAAACTCAATTCCAGGCAAAAACAACTCTTCCATATGCCGCATTACAGCTTTATTCATGACTGCAGCAGAGTCGGTAGGCTCTGGAAATCCAATAGTTACAGACTTATTGTAAAAAGGCCTGTTTGCATCAAAAGGATTAGACTGAGCAAACGCAATAACACATCCACACAATGATTTTTCTTCTCTCAATCTTTTTACTGCATTCTGTAGGTAATCGCTCATTGCTTCGGACAAAGAATCTATATCGGTTACACGAGATCCAAATGAGCGTGATGAGATAATCTGCTTTTTGGTTGCTGGTGCATATTCGAGTTCAATACACGAGACACCTTGAAGCTCCATTACTGTCCTCTGCATCACAACCGAAAACATCTTTCCAATTCTATGGGGATTTGCTTGAGCCAGATCAAAAACAGTATTAATCCCTATGCTATTTAACTTCTTGCTATGTTTGCGACCGACTCCCCACACTTCCGAAACGTCAATCAAGCTTGAAAAATAATCTCTATGTTTTGGATCCATAGAAACTAGGTCACAAACTCCATTAAACCTTTTAGCTTTCTTGGCCATGTGATTAGCCAGTTTTGCTTCAGTCTTGCTTCGTCCAATACCAACACAGACGGGTAAGCCAATCCACTTCAAGATTCGTCGTCGCATGTCCTGAGCATATTCCACCAGATCATAATTCTGGGCATAAGCTGTTAGTTTTAAAAAACACTCATCAATTGAATAGATTTCTTGCTCACCAGGTGCCACATATTCAGCAAGAATTGAATGGAAGCGGTGAGACATTTCTGCATACAAAGCATAGTTGCTGGAAAGCACCCGCACATTATGCTTCTCAACAATGTCTCGAATCTGAAAAAGAGGAACACCCATTTTTATGCCGAGGTCTTTTGCTTCCTGTGAACGTGCCACAGCACACCCGTCATTATTGGAAAGCACAATTACAGGTACATCTTTAAGTTTTGGGTTGAAAAGGCGCTCACAGCTTACATAGCAATTATTTACATCTATAAGCGCGTAAATCTCTTCTTGTGATTTCATCTGAATTTTTTAATCACGTTAGTGACCACACCCCAGATTTCAAACTGCTGACCTTCTTCTGGATGTATGTCTGAATAGCCTTCATTTTCAGCCTTCAACCAACATCCTTTAGCATCAACTATCAATCTTTTAACAGTAAATTCGTTATCTACACACGCAATGACAATATCTCTGTGTTGAGCTTCAATACTTCGATCAACAATTAAAGCGTCATTGATATCAATTCCAGCATTAAGCATTGATAATGAGTTCGCCCGTACAATAAAAGTTGCATTGGCGTTATTAATTAGGAATTCATTAAGATCTAGTTTTTTGTCGACGTAATCCTGAGCCGGTGAGGGGAAGCCCGCCTGAACACGTTCAGTGACTAAAGGTATTTCCATTTTAGTGACAGGATCAAATTGACGAATATCAACAATTTCAATTTCTTTTTTGGATGACTTTAAGTATTCTTTGATATCTAGGATTCGTGACTCAGGCACACGGATAACTTTTGTCTCTTCGGACTTTTTTCTTCCCGCGCCAACCCTGAAGCCCCCATGAGAATTTGTATCAGACATTTTACACCTTGATTATTGTTACATTAATCAAGATTGTAGAGACTCGACACATTACATACAAATCCAAAAATACCTTTAAAATCAATGGTACGACATAAAATGACGCAGATTATGTAATTTTCTGACGAATGGTATTGTAAATAATCCTAGGAAATTGATGTCGAAAGATTAAGGGAAGGTTGGCCAGAAGACAAAGCCCTCACTTGAGGGCTTTTATGCATACGTGATTTTGTGTTGAACATGTGCCTAATTGAGTATATCTTTTATTTAATTCATTAATTAACATAAAATAATATTGAATTTAATGAAAATGAATCAATATAATTAATACTAATATTGCTGGGGTGGTTTAATGCAAAACAAATTAAAAAATATTCAAATTGTACTTACAGGTAATTTTTCACCTTTTTCTACTGAACCTATGAATTTATTGGAAATAAGCGCTCTATTTCACGAATTCCATTTATTTCCAAAAGAAGTAACGGAGCAACGAATTGAGTTCGCACAAGCTGGGCAAAAGATTACTTTGCTTAAGTCATTAGAACTTGTAAGTGCTAACCAGCAGACAATTCTCCAAGTTCGTCCTGATATGTTGGTTTATGAAACTAATATAAGTGCTACTGATCCTTTGAGTAATTTTTTTGACATATTTATTAGAATATTGAGAAAAATAGAAAACAAAATTAACTTTAGTAAAGTTTCTAGACTTGGATTTATTCAAACTGAAGAAGATTCAGAGGAAAATATTGAGGCTTACAAAGAAGCAAATAAGTTAACTAGTGAAATTATTGAACATAGAACTCGGGTTGTGTTAAGGCAGACATTAAGTAGCATTTCTGAGCTAGTTAATTTTGTAAAAACGGTTGATTACATATCTAAAGAAGCTGGAGCACCTCAGAATATTTTAAATTATAGTTTTGACATCAATACATTAGCTGACAAAGATGCTCCGCGATTTAATATCATAGATATCGAAAATTTTCTTACTGGCGCAGGCCAAATCTTAATAGAAGGTTAGGTTTATATATGTTGGAATCCAAAATTTCGAATGCTGCCTTTTTAAAGGATAAAGGTATAAATACGTCTTCAATTAGTAAAGATTACACACCATTATTTGATAATCCTATTGTGTATAATAATTATACTAATACACTATTAAGTAATGCATCTAAGAATAACAACTATTCAAATACACTAAGTATTACTGATTATTTTATCATTGAGAAAAAAAATAGGAATACTTTTGAAAAGCGCTTTTCAAATGATTTTGAAATATTTAAAGAAAAATTTGATAATTTTCTTAGATTCGAGGATGTTCCGATTGAATACGTATCCCCAATTGAAAAAGAGTTTGTAAAATTTTTAAAAATGGAAAAAGTGCAAACTCTTAATCATGTGGGACAATGGATTATTGACTCTTATAATGATTCTAAACTTCTTTTAAATATCGTGAAGATTTTAGGAAACGTAGCTAATGAATTTTTAGATAGTCAATTCCTTACGAACTTATTTATTCTTCTAAATCATAAGGATACTGAAATAAAGGAGTATGTGTTAAGAATTCAAGAGAAAGTAATGAGTGATGTTTTTCATCGCCTTCTTACCCATTCGCACTTAGCCCCTCAATGGATTGACGAATATAGACTAGAGTTGGTTGAAATGTATAACGAAGAAAATTCTTGAGAGGAACGATTAAAGAATGGGCGTGTGTGTTCGGAAAATAAGTAAATCGAAATGGCCAAGTGAGGAAGATCTAGAGAAAAAAACAGATGAAGAAATCTTGCCTACTATAAAAGCAGATGCTTTAACTTCATGTTTGCGCACTTCTCAAGATGAGTTGTCTTTATGGACAGTTGAAAATACTAGTGACGATGAGATAGAAAAAGCTATTTTAGCGTTAATTACGAATTCAAGGTTAGAAAGGCTGAATACAATACAGATTGTTTATTTTGATGAATCAAACGTAACTCAGTTAGGTCTAACGCTTAAGAAGTCACCGGGAGATACTGTAATTAGTACGTATGCTGACTTACATCAAGATATGATTGAGCTAAACTTTAAAAAGCTTGGACAAGTTAGTTTATTAATTACATCGGCATTAAGGGATAAGAGGGTGAAAAGGTACAATGAGAAAAAACTCACCACATTGTTACTTAATGCTATTAAAGATGGATTGGTAGATCAGAAAAAATTGCATATGCTTTTACAGCATAAATTAAAATTAAATGTTATTAATTCCAATGGTGATGCAATGAGTCTTCACGAGGATGGCTATTTTGTAAAGACATCTGATATTGAGAAGTAATTGTAAAATATAGAATCGAATTATTATTTGTTCATGATGTTAGCTATATGGATTACCTTAGTTAATCCATATAGCCGGAACTTTTTACCCCACCCAAAACCAAATACTCACTTCCACACCCATGCTCACAATCAAAACAACCATGCCACACAGCCCAACCTGATTTTTTATTCCAGGGCTTGGAAAATTTAATGTAATGTTCGATGTGAAAGTATTCTGGTGTTTTCATTGTTATTTCCACCCATCCACCATATCAGCCCAGTCTTGCATCATCTTTCTGCGGTCTGCTAAATATTTAGCATGATTATATGACGCCCTAGTCTTGTTATCATCGGCGTGTGCCAGCTGGGCTTCAATCCAATCTGACTTATACCCTTTGCCATTTAGATCTGTAGAAGCGGTTGCTCTAAAATCATGAGCTGTAATCTGGCCCAACCCCACATAGGTTAGCATCTTATTAATAGCTGTTCTGGAAAGCATGCAGTCTCTTTTATATGGTGAAGCAAATACATATTTTTGGTCACCAGTAATCGCTTTCTGTTGCTGCATTAGCTCAAGTAACTGGAAAGACATTGGCACAATATGAACCCTATTTTTTTTCATTGTGCGTTCTTGCTTCAGCCTCCTGGAAGCCTTTGGGAACTTGATTATCTTTTCCTCAAAGTCTACAAATCCCCATTCCATGCGCCTAATTTCGGCAGTACGAAGCATAGAGTAGAGCATGGCTTGAATTGCATTTCTTACTGTTGTGGTTCCACCATACGTTTTTAATTTTTCCATTAAAGCTGTTTTTTCATGCCTCTCCAATGGTCGTGCGTGCTCAACCTCTGGTGATTCAATAGCATCTTTAACCGCATAAGTTGGATCATTATCAGTCCTTAATGTCACAATAGCGTAACGCATCACCAGGCCAATAAAGCGACGACACAAATTTGCCGCAGCTTCACCAGTACCATAGTTTGGTTGGCTTTGTACGCGCTGCACGGTGTTTTTCATAATATTAAGAACATGAGCAGATGTGACTTCATTGATTGGTAGATTACCAATCTCCTTGTAAACATCCTTCTCCATGCAAGTCATAAATCGCTTTATGTAATCCTCAGACTTGTATTTCATTTTTTCAGCAACAAATTCTTCAGCAATCGCCTTAAAGGTATTTTTTACCTTCAATTGCTTTTCCATGCGTTCTTTTTTCTTTTCCTGCGATGGATTTAGTCCTGTAGCAAGTTTTGCTTTAGCTTCATCTTTAAGTTTACGTGCCTGAACCAATGAAACAGCAGGGTACTCGCCAAAACTAATGGTTCCTTCTTTCCCATGTAGGATATATTTAAAACGCCATATTTTTTTCCCTGTTGGTCGCACCTCAATATAAAGGCGTTCAGCATCCAGAATGCGGTATGACTTTTCTTTAGGCTTGAGTGTCCGAACTTTGGCATCAGTTAGCATGACGGGTAACTTGCGGAGAAAATAAGTTACCCGTTAAGTTACCCGTTTTGATAGCAGATTAAAATAGATTAAAAAAGATTATTGCAGAATAAAAATATTATTATTTAAAGCTGTAGTGTAGTGATAGCAGACTAATACAGATTAATAGCGAGTTTGGTATTCAGAATTGTTGAGAATGACGATTTTCATAGGAAATGACTTCTTTAATTACATAAGACTAAAAAAGGTTAAGTTTTATTCAATGGGGAAATATTGTTATTTCCCGTATAAATCTTAAACACAATGGAATTCAATTAAACTATTATGCGTTAAGAAAGGACGAAAGTATTGCCTAATCGGCAATTATTTTTAGATATCGCTAGATACAAAGGGAGAACCTATACAATGGGTTATCAGAAGATCGTTGTTCCTGCGGATGGTAGCAAAATTACCGTAAACGCAGACTTGTCACTCAATGTTCCAAACAATCCTATTATTCCTTTTATTGAAGGCGACGGTATTGGTGTAGACATTACACCGGCAATGAAAGCAGTGGTTGATGCTGCGGTTCTGAAAGCTTACGCTGGCAAACGTTCGATCGAGTGGATGGAAGTCTATTGCGGCGAAAAAGCAGACAAAATCTACGGTACCTACATGCCGGAAGAAACCTTTGAGGCCCTGCGTGAATTTGTGGTTTCTATTAAAGGTCCCTTAACGACGCCGGTTGGCGGCGGTATCCGTTCCCTAAACGTTGCATTACGCCAGGAATTAGACCTGTACGTATGTGTACGTCCAGTGCGCTGGTTTGAAGGTGTGCCTTCTCCGGTTCAGCATCCTGAACTGACGGACATGGTGATTTTCCGTGAAAACTCTGAAGATATCTATGCGGGTATTGAATGGAAAGCAGATTCTCCAGAAGCGAAAAAAATCATTCGATTCCTGAAAGAAGAAATGGGTGTGACCAAAATCCGTTTCGAAGATAATTGCGGGATCGGGATTAAACCGGTATCTAAAGAAGGGACTCAGCGTCTGGTTCGTAAAGCCATTCAGTTTGCCATCGATAATGACAAACCTAGCGTAACCCTGGTGCACAAAGGCAACATCATGAAGTACACCGAAGGTGCCTTCAAGGAATGGGGCTATGAAGTTGCGCTTGAGCGTTTTGGCGGTGAACTTCTGGATGGTGGACCATGGGTTAAAATCAGAAACCCTAAAAATGGCAAAGATATCATTATTAAAGATGTCATTGCAGATGCGTTCTTGCAACAAATCCTGATGCGTCCTGCCGATTACTCGGTAATTGCCACGCTGAACCTAAACGGTGACTATATTTCTGACGCGCTTGCTGCTGAAGTGGGCGGGATCGGGATTGCGCCTGGTGCCAATATTGGCGGAGCTATCCAGATGTATGAGGCGACTCACGGGACTGCACCTAAATATGCCGGTCAAGACAAAGTCAATCCGGGTTCAATTATTCTTTCTGCTGAAATGATGCTGCGTGATATGGGCTGGACTGAAGCGGCTGACCTGATCATCAAGGGTATTTCAGGTGCGATTGCCAATAAAACCGTGACCTATGATTTTGAACGCTTAATGCCGGACGCGACTTTGCTCCGTTGTTCGGAATTTGGTCAGGCGGTCATTAACAACATGGAATAAGTCATTTGACCTAAATCTGTATAAGAACAAACCTGCGTATGTCGCAGGTTTTTTTATATTTACAGAAATGATCTTTCATTCAATGGAATTAAAAATTTAAGATGAAATGGATTAGATCATTTTCATTCCTGAAATTCATGCATCAGCATCGAAACATGTCCAAAAATATTTCCTGCCTGAGTTTAATGATGGCATTCGTGCTGCTTTCAGGCTGCCAGCCGCCAGCATCGGGTGATGCAGCAGGCATGCGTTATCCCATTTTATATATGCAATTACAAAAAACGGACTTGCCCACACGGCTTGCCATACCCGTGGAAAATATTCAACCCCGACAAATACAAGACACCTGGGGAGCTGCGCGTAGCGAAGGGCGCAAGCATGAAGGTGTAGATATTTTTGCCAGGCGTGGCACGGCGGTTCGAAGCACTACTCAAGGCATTGTATTGCAGGTAGGTACGAATCATTTGGGGGGAAACGTGGTCTGGATTGTGGGACCGGATTTAAGCCGGCATTATTATGCCCATTTAGATGATTATGCAGCCCAGATTCAGGCAGGTGATTGGGTAGAAGCAGGCGAAGTCATCGGTTATGTAGGAAATACCGGTAATGCTGAAAATACCCCACCACATTTGCATTATGGAATTTATATGCAAGGGCAAGGTGCTATCAATCCATATCCTTATCTGGTTCCAGATTCCTGAGCAGAAAGCGGTTATGTCTGCTCGCTGGTTTTGAATTTAGCCGGGCGGGTATACCAGGCCAGTTGCAATGTTCCCAATAATAAAACCACCGCAGCCAGGATAAACTGTTGATGATAAGTCACGCCGAAATGTTGCAGGGTACTAAAACTTAATCCGCCAATCAGCTGCACAGAGGCAAAACACAGCGTGGCAATACTCCAGAGCTTTTTATAGGCCAGACCATAGAGTTGTAAAATCGTATAAGAGGTCAAAAAAACCACTGCCGGATTGAGCATGCCGGTAAAAAAGGAAGAGGCAAAAGTCAGCAGCGGACTGGTGTTTAAGGTGGCAATAAAAATCGCCATAATATACAGACTGTAGAGAATTTTCAGGGCGAAAAAATTGCCAAATTTTCTTGCCAGTGTATAGGCCGCAAAAGCCCCCAAAGCGCTGCCCAAGCCATACAGAATCCAGTTCAAGTTAATCCAGAACAGGTTTAGTCCCAGTTCATGGCTCAGGTAGTCAATCCAGAACAGTGAATGCGGAATATAGGCAAAAGCACTACAGGCATACACGACCAGCAAGCTATAAAAGATTGTGTTGAGTGGAATTTTAGATTGAGTCTGCACTGGTTGTGCAGACAGATGATGCTTAAATTGTTGCAGTAAGACACTTAAGCAAATACAGATAATCAGCGCGAAACCACATAAAATCAGCCAGGCGGTCTGTATTGAAATCTGGTCCAGATAAGGCAGGAACAGGGTTGCCAATAAAACCCCAAGACCAATTCCGCTAAAACCAATAAAATTGATTTTAAAACGGTCCTGAATTTCACAGCATTGTGCCACCACACTCGGAGATAAAATCATCAGCAGGCCACCGCTGATTCCTGAAATCACCCGCCAAAAAATATACCAGGCTTGCGGAAAACCGGAAAATGCACAGCACATCAAGCTGAACATGCCGGCGATGGCGGCAATCTGAATGTATAGGGTCATGCTTTTGTTTTGAGGCAGGCGCATGGCTGCAAAAGCACCCATTAAATAGCCGAGTAAATTGGCACTGCCTAAAAGGCTGGCAAAGCCTGTACTCCAGGCAAAAGCTTCACGTGTGCTGGGTAACAGCGCAGTATAGGAGAAACGTAAAATACCAATCCCCAAGCACATACTGAGGCATAACAACAGACTAAGCTTGATATTGTTTGAGGACATCCATGTACTCACAGTATTTATTATTCATTCATCCTATAAATAGCATGAGTGCCGCAGAATAAACAGGATTAGAACCAATAAACACTATAAAAACATGCATGCACGCGTTATTAAGTAATAGAATTCTTTCATAAATCATTCTAGAAACTAAAAATTGCTCGTAAAGCTGAAATTGAAAATAGATTTTAGTCGATATTGGATTCATGAGTGTGGCATGGATGCCACACGTTTCCCATCCCTTGCGCTGCATTTTAAAGCAGTGCTTAAAGCTGGCTCAGGATGTCGTGTATGGGAAACAAAAGGTTTTTCTTGCGGACTCAAAATATATTTTGAGATCCTCATTTTGACCTTTCAAAACTAGAGAGATTGCCTACGAAAAGGTACAAAAAATTAAATCAATCAGATGAGGCCGTGCTGATTTAAAATATCTAATATTGAACATTTTTTGATTTATGAAAGAGATTTAATGTTTAAGACTGTTTTTATAGCATTGTGTGACATATAACCCTTTATTTTGAAAATTGAATTTTTTCAATGCAAAGGTCTACAATCCCGCTACGTCATCGTACTTTTTTGAAATTATGAATTTCTCCTATCGCGCTGATATTGATGGCTTAAGGGCCATTGCCGTTTTATTGGTGATTTTTAACCATGTCGGATTATCTTTCTTTTCAGGAGGATATATTGGTGTGGATGTCTTTTTTGTCATTTCAGGTTATTTAATCACTATTATTTTAACGCATGATATTCAGTCCAAACGGTTTTCCATCGCACGATTTTACAAGAAACGTGTGGTACGTTTAGCTCCGGCCTATTTTACCGTACTCAGCGTTGTAAGTATTATTGCCTGGCAGGTGATGCTCCCTGGTGAATTGACCGAATATTTTGACAGTGTCATGTATGCGACCTTGCTCATGGCAAATATCTATATGCGCAATGAAGTGGGCGATTATTTTAGCCAGGATGCTGAAGGGATCCCTTTATTGCACCTATGGTCGCTGGGGGTTGAAGAGCAGTTCTATATTTTCTGGCCTTTACTGTTATTGCTATTTGCAGGAAAGGTATCGCGTAAATATATGTGGGCTGTAGTCACGGCATTCATTTTGGCCTTATTGCTGTATGCCCAGCACAAGTTGACTCAGAATGCAGCGAAGGCCTATTACAGTATGCCGGTTCGTGCTTTCGAGCTGCTGATTGGTGCATTGATTGGCTTTCTGCCCCAGCTCAAACTGCCAAAAAAATTACTGCAAAGCCTGATTTGGGGCAGTTTGGTCATATTGTTTGCCACAGCTGTGTATTTTGATAAACAGACGCCTTTTCCTGGCGCAATGGCGCTGATCCCGTGTTTGGCGACAGCGCTGATTATTTATCTAGGCCAGTCTTCACCCTCAAGCAATATATTGTTAAGTAATCGTTTCAGTACCTGGATGGGAAGAATTTCTTATCCTTTATATTTATGGCACTGGCCGATTATCGTGTTATTCGGCATCTATATGCGGCCATTGAATGCCGAGAATCAGGTAGTGATTGTATTATTATCGATTATATTGGCATTTTTAACCTATCAACTTATTGAAAAACCCAGCAAACGTTTTGTGATGGCAGCGAATTACAAAGTGATTGTTATCGGCTTTCTGGTGCCAGCCCTGAGTTTTATCGCCATTGCCAAGACAGTCAATTTCAATGAGGGTTTTCCAGACCGGTTTCCGCAATCTGTTTATAGCAAGCAGGAAGCCATGCTTTCTTATGCGCATGTAATCCGAAATAAATGCATGGATATTGAGGATCCGAAAGCTTTACCCGATCAGGACGACTGTGTCTTGGGCAAGCCGAAAGCCGATATCGACTTTTTATTGATTGGCGATTCGCATGCCAACGGTTATACCGCGATGCTGGATGTATGGGCCAAAGATGCGAATTTGCGCGGTTATGACATCACGCAAAGTTCAACTTTTTACTTGCCCGGGGTGCAGCGTTCGGAAGCGAATTTTAACCGCTGGACAAAACTCGACAAGTTTGCATTTAGAAATGAGGCGATTACGGCCCATCTTTCAAAAACACATTATCCCACCATTATTTTGGCCGGTTCCTATGTGCCGTATTTTGGTGATGAGGTGAAACTGGAAGATGGTATACATCACTCCAATGCAGAAATATTTAAAACCGGCTTTATGAAAGCCCTGGAGATTGCCTATCAGTCCAGTGATCAGGTCATTCTGCTGAATGATGTACCTCGGTTAGATAGAGATGGGGTGCCGGCAGATTGTAATCTTCGCAATGAAATTTTACATACCCAAGCGCCATGTACTGTTTCCCGAAAGAATTATGAGGCACAGCTACTACAATTTAATCGCATTGTTGCAGAAGCCAAACAGAAATACCCTGACCTGAAAATCATTGACCCGACCAGGGTCATCTGCAATCAGCAGGCGTGTAAAATTATGATTAATGATGTGCCCTTATATCGGAATAAAGACAGCAATCATATTAATGATCAGGGGGCGCGGCAATTGGGCATTGAATATCTAAAACAGTTTGGCAATCCGCTGAAAGACTAACAGGCGCTCACATCAGCCATAAAAAAACCGCGTGATCAAACGCGGTTTTTTTATTTATCTTAGAACTTAGAACATTAGCGCATTTTTGACAGGAAACGACCTAAACGGGTAATCGCTTCACGCAGTTCATTTTCGGCAGGCAAGAACACCACACGGAAATGATCAGGAGTCGGCCAGTTGAAACCCGTTCCTTGAACCAGTAACACTTTTTCCGCACGCAATAAGTCGAGCATGAATTTTTCATCATCCTGAATTGGGTAAATTTCCGGATCCAGTTTAGGGAAACAGTACATGGCACCTTCCGGTTTTACGCAAGAGACCCCCGGAATGTCATTTAACATTTCCCAGGCAATATTGCGTTGCTCATATAAACGGCCACCCGGACGGATCAGGTCATTGATGGACTGATAACCGCCTAAAGCGGTTTGAATCGCATATTGTGCCTGATGGTTGGCGCATAGGCGCATCGAGGCCAACATGTCCAAGCCTTCAATATAGTCTAGAGCACGTGATTTATCACCGGTAATGGCCATCCAGCCTGAACGGTAACCTGCGATACGGTACGCTTTAGACAAGCCATTAAAAGAAATACAAAGCTGGTCACCGGCAAGCGCAGCGACAGCAACATGCTCGATGCCATCATAAATAATTTTGTCGTAAATTTCGTCAGCAAACAAAATCAGGTCATATTTCTTCGCAAGGTCAACAATTTGTTGCAATACATGACGAGGGTATACCGCACCGGTCGGGTTGTTTGGATTGATAATCACAATACCGCGGGTATTGGGCGTGATTTTACTTTCCATATCCGCAATGTCTGGATACCAGAAGTTTTCCTCATCACATTTATAGTGAATTGCAGTACCGCCAGACAGGTTTACGGCAGCTGTCCATAATGGATAGTCAGGCATTGGCACCAGCATTTCATCGCCGTCGTCCAGCAAGCCTTGCATGGCCATCACGATCAGTTCAGACACGCCATTACCGATATACACGTCATTGACATGCATGTTCAGAATGCCTTTTTGCTGGTAATACTGGCAGATGGCTTTACGTGCAGGGAAAATCCCTTTTGAATCGGTATAACCTACAGCATTCGGCAGGTTTAAAGCCACATCATTAATAATTTCTTGCGGCGCTTCGAAACCGAACGGGGCGGGATTACCGATGTTCAGCTTGATAATCTTATGCCCGGCCTCTTCCATTTCGTTGGCCGCTCGTAACACAGGTCCGCGAATGTCGTAGCATACATGCTCGAGCTTAGACGATTTTTTAATTTCGCGTGGCGTAGTGTTACCTAAAACGGACATATTTCCATCCAACTATGTAAGTGTGTAAAAAAAATAGATTACTGAAATATCACAATCTATATTGAAATTTAGCTAGATATTTTTTTTGCTCTAGCGTAAATATGAAGTACTGAAGCATGACATTGAATGTCAAAGATTTAAAGGAGTTAGTGATGGGAAAACTCAATAAAACAGACCGAGAATGGCAAAGAGAGTTATCACCAGACGAATTTCGCATTACGCGACAAAAGGGGACGGAGCCAGCATTTACCGGTAAGTACTGGAATACAAAGCAAGCAGGGACTTATCTTTGCCGTTGCTGTGGGACAGAATTATTCTCTTCTGAAACTAAATATGACAGCGGCAGTGGCTGGCCAAGTTTTTATCGTCCTGTAAATAACTCGGTTATTGAAGAGCATCAGGACTCTTCGCATGGGATGGTCAGAACCGAAATTGTTTGCCATCATTGTGGCGCACATTTAGGCCATGTTTTTGAAGATGGTCCACAACCTACAGGATTGCGCTATTGCGTCAATTCAGCTTCTTTAGAATTAAAAACACAAGAAAAAAATGATGAGGAAACCTATCCATGACCAACATTTATCAGTTTGAGGCTGAGTTGTTAGATGGAAAAAATAAATCATTTGCCGATTATCAAGGTAAGGTTTTATTAATTGTAAATACCGCAAGTAAATGCGGTTTTACGCCCCAGTTTGCAGGTCTTGAAAAATTGTATGAAAAATACAAAGATCAGGGATTTGAAGTATTGGGATTTCCCTGTAACCAGTTTGGCGGGCAAGATCCAGGGTCCAATGAACAGATTGGTGCATTCTGCCAAAAAAATTACGGGGTGAATTTCCCGATGTTTGCCAAAGTGGATGTCAAGGGACCTGAAGCCCACATTTTATTCCGCTATCTGACCAATAACAGCAAGGGAATTTTAGGCAACGGCATTAAATGGAATTTTACCAAATTCCTGATTGGCAAAGATGGCAAAGTATTGAATCGTTTTGCACCGACCACCAAGCCTGAAGATCTGGAAAATGAAATTGAAGCAGCTTTAGCGCAGTAAGCTTAAGCTGGAATAATAGAAAATAAATAAAATAGGGCGATTCATGAATCGCCCTCTCTCATTTTATAGGCTGCGTTTAAATGCATGTGCAAAAAATTATCCACTGTTGCAGCAGTGGATAATGGTTGATCTTATTGCTTATTCAGGCCATTAAAGAATGGCTTTCAAACGCTGAATAGCTTGTTCACATTGTGCGATATCGGCGACCAATGCCATACGGACATGATTTTCACCCGGGTTGCCTTGCTCGGTATCACGTGAAAGGTAACGGCCTGGCAGGACTTTAATATGCGCTTTTTCCATCAGCATTTTGGCAAAAGTTTCGTCATTGTCGACTTTCAGCCAGTAGTAAAAACCCGCATCCGGTTTTTTCAGTGGCAGTAAATGCCCCAGTTCATTTTGAAACAGTTCAAATTTGGCACGGTACAGCTTACGGTTTTCTTCCACATGCACTTCATCATCCCACGCCGCAATAGAGGCCAGTTGATGCTGAACCGGCATGGCAGCACCGTGATAGGTACGGTATTGCAAATAAGGTTTCAGTAAAGAGGCATCACCGGCAACAAAACCTGAACGCATGCCCGGCAGGTTTGAACGCTTGGACAGTGAATGGAACACCACACAGTTTTTGTAGTCGTCACGACCCAGTTCAGCGCAGATTTCCAGTAAACCGACAGGGGCTTCATCAAACCAGAGTTCTGAATAGCACTCATCTGAGGCAATCACAAAATTGTACTGGTCTGAAAGGGCAATCAGTTTTTTAAATTGTTCTTTGGACAATACTGCACCAGTCGGATTACCCGGGGTGCAGACAAATAATAATGCCGTTTTTTCCCACACTTCTGCGGGAACTGCATCAAAATCACCCAGATAATTGTTTTCTTCTGTGCAATTAATGAAGTAAGGTTTGGCACCGGCAAGCAAAGTTGCCCCTTCATAAATTTGATAGAAAGGATTCGGCATCACCACATACGGTGCATCTTCGCGGTTGACCAAAGCCTGAACAAAAGAAAAGATCGCTTCACGTGTTCCCGATACAGGCAAAACATGGTTTTCAGCGCTAATGCTGTTCAGCTTGAAGCGACGGGTGAGCCAGTTGGCAATGCTTTGACGTAATTCAGGTAAGCCTTTGCTGTTCGGGTAAGTCGATAAATGCTGGAAGTTGTCAATAATGGCCTGCTTCACAAACTCCGGTGCCGGATGCTTTGGTTCACCAATCGATAATGGAATGAGTGGTAAATCTGCAGGTTGAATACCCTGAAAAAGCTTATTTAACTTTTCAAAAGGATAAGGATGCAATAATGACAAACTTGAGTTCATGAAATCGATACCGCGTAAATTTAAGTTAATGATGACCAGAGACTAGACTTGAGGCTTCATCCAGAGCTGACTTCAATTGGGCAGCAAAAGTTTCAGCTTCTGAATCAGTCATTGGCTTGCCATCTTTTTTGGTGACAAAGAAAATATCTTCTGCACGCTCACCCAGGGTGGCAATTTTAGCAGAATGGATATCTAAACCCTGCATCATAAATAAACCACCTACTTTAGCAAGTAAACCCGGATGGTCGAGCGTTGCAATTTCCACCATATTTTGCTGAAGTGCTGCATTCAGGGTGATATCCACGGTATTTTCAATATCGAAATGGCGTAAATGGCGTGGAATACGGCGTTGCATTAAGCCCGGATATTTATCTGACTCGCTCAACGCCTTGACCAAGGCCTCAATGACCGTTTGTTCACGTTCAGGGTCAGTCAGCAAAGTCCCAAAACGGTCCAGCACCACATAGGTGTCCAGGCTAAAGGCGGTTGATGCGGTGATAATCCGTGCATCCTGAACATCTAGGTTCATCCGGTCCAGAATGGCGACGGTGGTGGCGAATAAATTCGGTTGATCCTGAGTGTAAATAAAGATCTGCACGGCATCTTGTGCCGACTGGCGATGGGCACGCATCAATACCAACGGCTCTGGATTATGGCCGTGTTGCAAGATGGCACGTGTATGCCAGGCAATTTCATCGGCTGATTCCTTAATAAAGTATTCATCGCCGAGTTCTTGCCAGACTTTTTCGACATCCGCCAGGGAGAAGTCATTGACCAGTAATTCGCTGGCAGCGAATTTGGTGTCTTCAATCAGCATCTGATAATCCACCGGATGTCCCAGACCGGTACGAATCACATCACGTGCGTGGGTATAAAGCTGACGCATCAGGGAGGCACGCCAGGTATTCCACAGTTTTGGATTGGTCGCGTTAATATCGGCAACGGTTAAGGTATACAGATAGTCCAGGTGTTCCATATCACCGAGTTTTTCAGCGAAATCTTGTACCACGTCCGGGTCGGAAATATCTTTTTTCTGTGCGGTCATCGACATCAGCAAGTGGTTTTGAATCAGCCAGGCCACCAGGTTACATTCACGTTCGGTAAAGCCGTGGGTACGGCAGAAGGCAATCGCATCTTCTGCACCCAGTTCGCTATGGTCACCGCCACGACCTTTGGCAATGTCATGGAACAAGGCGGCCAGATAGACAATGTCGCGACGGCGAAGACGCTGGAACACCGAACTGACCACCGGAAAATCTTTGGCAAATTCAGGTTCTTTAAAGCGGTTTAAATTGCGCAGCAATAATAAAGTATGCGCATCTACGGTATAGATATGGAACAGGTCATATTGCATCAGGCCCATAATTTGCCCGAATGCCGGAATATAGTTTCCGAGTACGCCATAACGTTTCATCGCCACCAGCGTGTCATACAGGCGATGCGGCGAACGCATGATTGCCATAAACAGGGCCTGATGTTCGGGATTATCGCGATAGGCTTGATTGATGCGTTTGGCTGCCAGGGTGAGCAGACGCAAAGTACGGGCACGGATACCTTCAATTTCAGGACGGTTCGCCAATAAATAGAACAGTTCTAAAATTGCACTTGGACGTTCCGAGAAAATTTTATGATGCTGTACCGCCAGTTTGCCATCGACCAGTTTGAAATTTTCGTTAATTTCTTCAATTTTGCGCTCGTAGTTGGGCAACCGTGGGGTAATCACAGATTCATTAAAGTAGGCCAGCAGCATTTCATTTAAGGTAGAGACCTGCTGTGCGCTACGGTAATAGCGCTTCATGAACTGTTCAATCGGATAATTCGGCGATTTATCTTCTTCACGGGTATAGCCAAACAAGGCCGCAATATCACGCTGATAATCGAACAATAAGCGGTTTTCATCGCGTTTGGTCAGACGGTGCAGATGATGACGGATTTCCCATAAAAAGCTTTCAGCTTCTTCTAGAACACCCAGTTCGAACTCTGAAATAAAGCCTAAATGCACCAGGTCATAAATCCGGTTGACCCGAAAGTGACGTTTGGCAATCCAGCCAATCTGGTTGATGTCGCGGATGCCTCCCGGCGCATTCTTGATGTCCGGTTCCAGGTTGCTTTCGGTATTGTTGTGCTGCGCATAGCGTTTTGCCTGCTCATCCATTTTAGCATCAAAAAAGGTTTTATCGGTCCAGGTTTGCGACACAATACGACGTGGCCATTTAGCCAGATGCCGGTTGCCGCTAATTAAGCGCGATTCAATCAGCGCAGTTGCGACGGTTAAATCATTGGTGGCCTGTTCAACACATTGCAAAATGGTCCGTACGCTAATACCGGGTTTGAAATTGCCGACATCCCAAAGCGAGGAGATAAAAGTGGAAATCAGTTTTTCCTGCTCGGCAGTAATGTCATGTTCCGATAAAATCATGATATCGACATCGGAATAAGGCAGCATTTCCCGGCGGCCATAACCACCTACCGCAAACAAGCCCAGATCGGTCTGGTCAAGTTCAGCATGTTTCCAGAGAAACTCCAGGGCTTCATCAATCAAATGGGAGCGGGCCAGGATAATTTCCCGGATAGACTGTCCATTTTCAAAACTTTCCTGAAGCTGATTTTCAACATCGGTGCGCCATTGATTGATTGCCTGGATGTCATGGTTACTTTTAACGTAATT
Source organism: Acinetobacter sp. G11 (assembly GCF_049808495.1). Classification (NCBI taxonomy): domain Bacteria; kingdom Pseudomonadati; phylum Pseudomonadota; class Gammaproteobacteria; order Moraxellales; family Moraxellaceae; genus Acinetobacter; species Acinetobacter sp. G11. The sequence continues at coordinate 16,026 of NZ_JBNCAT010000008.1, read as the reverse complement.
CAGCAGAGGAGAGGTATTGATCATGAACAGTGGTCCGTTAATAAGGTGGCAGGTTTAGTTTTGTTGAACACTGACTTGAGACGCCGTCTCTAGGGCAAGTTGACGCGCCTGATCTGTTGTTTCAGCACGTGCAGTTGCAACCCCCATACGACGGCGTTTAAAACCCTCGGGTTTACCAAAAAGGCGTAAATCGGTGTCTGGATTGGCTAAAGCAAGATTTAAGCCAGAAAAAGACAGATTGGTGTCATCAACGCCTGCATAAATGACAGCACTGGCTGCAACACTATGACGAGATGTATTTACCGGCAGGCCTAAAATGGCACGTGCATGTAATTCAAATTCGCTCTGGAATTGCGATGCAAGGGTGACCAGCCCTGTGTCATGCGGACGTGGAGAGACTTCACTAAACCATACTTTATCGCCTTTGACAAACAGTTCCACGCCGAAAATACCGCAGCCTCCTAAAGCTGTTGTGACTTTATGTGCAATGCGTTTGGCTTCTTCTAAAGCCGCCGCTGTCATGGCCTGAGGCTGCCAGCTTTCGACATAATCGCCAGAGTCCTGACGGTGTCCGATCGGGTCGCAGTATTGCGTTTCAATTTCACCGGTTTCCGCATTTTTGGCACGTACCGTGAGCAGGGTAATTTCAAAGTCGAAGTCGATTTGCGATTCGACAATCACTTTACCCTGATTGACCCGGCCACCGGTTTGCGCATATTCCCAGGCCGCATCCACTTCATCAAAGTTCTTGACGCGTGATTGTCCCTTACCGGAAGAAGACATTACCGGTTTGACAAAGTTGGGATAGCCAATGTCATCACAGGCTGCACGGAATGATTCTAGCGAGTCGGCAAAACGGTAAGCTGAAGTCGGCAAGCCCAGTTCTTCGGCAGCCAGACGGCGAATGCCTTCACGGTTCATGGTCAGGTTGACGGCTTTGGCAGAAGGAATGACGGTGGCAATATTCTGTTGTTCGATTTCCACCAGAACCTGAGTTGCGATGGCTTCAATTTCAGGCACAATTAAATCAGGTTTAACCTGCTGGATCAGTTGCTTGAGTTCTTCGGCATCTGCCATATTCAAGGTATAGGCATAATGGGCAACTTGCATGGCAGGCGCATGGTCATAACGGTCAGCAGCATGAACTTCTACACCTAAACGTTGCAGAGAAATCACCACTTCTTTACCTAATTCTCCTGAGCCTAAGAGCAAAACTTTAAAGGCAGAAGCTTGAAGGGGAGTACCAATAGTCACGCTCATGTAAATCATCCATGCTTGATTTTATGGACTTTTAGCATAGCAGAACTGATTGCCGAATTAAGCCCGGATTCACATAAAATAATGATATTGTCCAACAATTTTATTTATAAAGTGCTTTAAAAATTTCCCTAAATCCCTCTTTATAAAAGAGGGACTTGTATACAGGCTTTAAAATGAAACTGGCAGATAGGTATAAATCACGCCATAGGCCAGCGCAGCGGTCAAAGTCGCCGGAACAATCTTCTTGAACTTAAAATACAGCCCGGCTAAGGTTAAAAAACCGACCAGCATGGCAAAGCTTTTATTCGGATTTTCCATGAGTGGCGGAAGTGTCGCCACCACCAGCATGGAACTGATAGCGGCAATGCCAATACTGCCTAAAGCAATTCTGATCCAGACCGAGCCACGCTTTTGAGCATTTTGCCGACTTTTTTGAATGACATAAAAAGGACCAAAACGTGAGGCAAAATTGGCAATCCCGACAATAATCCCGACCAGAATAATTTCAAGATTCATGGGCTTCTCCCAGTGCATCATCATGCTGTTTTAAAACATAGTGCTTAAATAAGCCGGCCAGAATGCCGGATAGAATCCCTATAAAAATGGCTGCAGACAAATTAATGAAATAGCAGGCAATTGCGGAAACAATTAAACAGACCGTGACAATAAAGGTATGTTTCTTTTCAAAGGCAGCCAGCAGGAAGCTCAGGAATAAAGCCGGCAGCAGGAAATCCAGTGCGGCCTGTAAAAACTGCGGCAAGGCACTGACCTGGTCGGCGAACAATCCCCCCAGGAAAGAACCTAAAGCCCAGGACATCCAGCTAAACAGGCTTAAGCCCAGCATCCAGGATTCAGACCATTCCTGACGGCGTTGCGACAGTTTAATCATGCCCGAGGCAAACACTTCATCGGTTAAACCCCAGGCCCAGACGGCGGTTTTCTTCAAATTCAGCTTGTCCTGAATCAGGTTTTGTAGGGCTGGTCCGTAAAGCACATGTCGAATATCCAGCGCAATCACGGTGAGGGCGGTCATCCAGATGGAGGTGCCACTGCCCAGTAAGGCGACAACCAGAAACTGGCTGGCACCGGCATACATCGAGCAGGATAAAAACAGCGCTTCCCAGGAGCTAAAATCAAACTGGCTGGCCGAGACCCCGAAAGCAAAGGAAACGGGAAGATAAGTAAAAATAATCGCTTGACTGTCTTTAGCACCTTGCCAAAAGCCAGCAGCTTGAACTGGAGGAGTTTTGTGCTCAGACACGACACACCTTTGCGGGAGAGTTGAACAGCAGGTCAAATGATGATTGAGTATTGTACTCGAATTCACTAGCATAGTGCCGAATTGTTTATCGAGGCGAGCCTGATATGTTGATGTCGAAGACACGTGGAGTGCTGATCATTTCTTTATTGTGCAGTAGTGTTTTGCTGCAGGCTTGTGGAAATGATGGCGAAAAAACAGAAAAAGCTGAAATTAAACCCGCACCCAAACTGACCAATGATGCCACCACTTATGCGCATGAAGCCTGGACATTCATTAACAAGGTGGATGGTTTGGTCTATGCCAAAAAACTGGATGTATTAGAAGAACAGGTCCGTAAACCTGCACGCAAGCTCAGCACCGATTGGCGCATTAATGTCAAAATGACTGATTCGGTGACTGAAGGTAAATATGCACTCTGTCGTAAAGCCTTGACCAGTCTGGAAATCTGGGCACGTGAGACGATGGAGCAATCAAGTACAGTGGCGCAGAAGCAGGCCGATTACGAACGTGATAAACAGCAATGTAAAGGTGCGATTGAGCATCCGCAGTTGGGCAATACCGACCCGAAAAAGATCGGCGTTTAAATGCAAAGCAAACGAGGCCATGGCCTCGTTTTTTTATATTTTAAATATTTAAACATGTTCTTATTTATAGCTTTAAAGAATGAGTAAGAAGATAAAGTGATAACCTGATAAAAATATTAAATTATCATAAAATGATAAAATGTTTATAATAATATGTGATTATTACATCATATTATTTAAATAAATTCAAAATTTATTTAACTTTAAAAGAATCAGGAGTAATAAAGATGGTAAATAAAGTGTTTTTATCAATAAGTATGGCTGTCGTTTTGAGTGCTTTAAGTAGTGTTGCCACAGCTGCAGAGCCGCTACAGGCCATCCAGGCGTCATTGGACAATGAACATGAAGTTGCGCCATGCACCAATGGGTTTGATGATGTCAATGTGTGTCAATTACGTTCATAAACACGATAAATAAAATAAATGCGTCATCCGGTAAGTCATTCACCTGTCAGGCTTGACCGAAACACAGCTGATACCGCAACGCGATACATCGCTGAATTATTTTCATGGTTTAAAATTTCCTTCATGTTCCGATTTAAAGATTGGGAAAGGCATGCGCGATGCGATGCAGTTCCGCTACATCCAAAATCTCAATTTTCTTAAAAGATAGGCGCAATATATTTTGCTGTTCCAAAGCTTGCAGTTCCTGATTGATGGTCTGCCGGGAGCAGGTCAGCATTTGGGCCAGTTGTTCCTGAGATAAATGAATGACATTCTTTTCAATACTTAAATGATTGCCATAGCCATTTAAAATAAACATCAAACGCTGTGCCAAACGCTGGCTGATGCTTTGCGTTTGAATGGAAATCAGCTCCAGAAAAGCAAAGCGCAACTTTTGACTGGTCAATTGCGCGATGTGATACCAAAAAAACGGATGCTGTTGCAGCAGTGATTGCAGGGCGGTACTGGAAATATGCAGGATCAGGCTTTTTTGCGTGGCAATGGCATCGTGGGAACGGGGCTGGGCATCGACCAGCGAGATTTCACCAAACCACATAATCGGTTCAACAATGGCAGCCACCGATTCTTTGCCATGAATATCAATATAGCCCAGGCGAACGGCACCCTCTAAAACGGCATAGATGCCATTAAATGAATCACCGGCATGAAAGATCGCTTGTTCCTTGTCAAAACGCTGCTGCACGGCATGCTGGATAATGAACTGCTTAAATTCGGCTGACAATTGTGCAAACCATACATTCTGCTGTAAATGATCGATATAAACCGGTTCGAGCATTGTTATTCCTTTTTTAATGTCAGTTGTCGGCTAGCTGACAACTTGTCCGGGTTTTTTTTTATATAGTGAAATGAAAATATAAGTCTAACAAGGAAACGGTCATGACCAAACTAGAACAGCTGCTGAGCCAGTATGCAGCATACCATCTGGACCAGAAAAATATTTATACCCATTTTATTGGCATTCCATTGATTGTGTTTTCCATTATCTGCCTGACTGCACGTGCCGGTGTGATCATTTCAGGTGTTGAGCTGACGCTGGCTTTAGGGCTATTGCTTGCCAGTACGCTGTATTATCTCAGCCTGGACCGCATCTTTGGCCTGATCATGTTGCTCACCTACGCGCTTGCTTATCCATTCGCTTACAGGATTGCCCAGCTGGATACGGCGGTCTGGTTAAGCTTAAGTATTGGCATTTTTGTGGTGGGATGGGTATTCCAGTTTGTAGGCCATTTTTATGAAAAGAAAAAACCGGCTTTTATGGATGATGTGATTGGCCTGGCAATCGGTCCTTTATTTGTATTGGCTGAAATGGTGTTTATGTTTGGATTTCGAAAAGAGCTGGAGCAACGCATGCTGGCAGAAGCACGCAAGCAACGTGCTGCAATGGATGCCCAGACGGTAAGCCTGAACTGAAAAAGTTCGACATAAAAAAGCCAGCATCATACTTAATGCTGATCAGTTAAGGAGTTTAGAAATAGACTTTTTAATTTTTAAGTAATTCACGGCGGAGTCTTGCCGTTTTAAATCAAACTGTTTCAGCTCATTTGTTACTTTGGTTTCGCCCAAAGTAACCAAAGGCATTTGTCATCCGCAAAACTCGTCAGCCACCATCAACTAGCAAATTTGTCGCAGAAACAATCATTTTTTAATGTAGTCATGCCTCAAACAGTTGCGGATGAATTTTCCACATGTCAAATATAATCATGACTTTAAAAAAGAAAATGCCAGTCAATTTCTTAACTGACTGGCATTACAGCATGATGCTGGCTTTTTAAGCTGTTTTGAAAGGTCAGAATGGCTTAAACGTTAAAACGGAAGTGTAGCACGTCACCGTCCTGAACCACGTAAGTCTTGCCTTCCAAACGCCATTTACCGGCTTCTTTCGCGCCAGCTTCGCCGTTGTACTGTACAAAGTCGTCATAAGCAATACATTCAGCGCGGATAAAGCCTTTTTCGAAATCCGTGTGAATTACACCGGCTGCTTGAGGTGCAGTCGCACCGACTTTCACGGTCCAGGCACGAACTTCCTGTACACCCGCAGTGAAGTAAGTCTGTAAGCCAAGCAGGCTGTAACCGGCACGGATTACGATGTTTAGACCTGGTTCTTCCATGCCCATTGCTTCTAAAAATTCAGCACGGTCTTCATCTTCAAGCAATGAAATTTCAGCTTCAATCTGGTTGCACAGTGGAACCACAATCGCATTTTCTTCAGCGGCCAATTTTTTAACGGCTTCCAGATGCGGGTTGTTTTCAAAACCGTCTTCAGCCACGTTGGCAATATACATGGTCGGTTTTAAAGTCATTAAACCGAAACCGCGTACCAGTTTGCGTTCATCATCATCCAGATTGGCTGCACGTGCAGGTTTGCCTTCATCCAGTAAAGGCAGGATTTTGTCTAGAACGGCTTTGGTGGCAAGTGCATCTTTGTCGCCGCCTTTTGCAGATTTAGCCAGGCGCGTAACCGCTTTGGTCACAGTTTCCAGGTCAGCCAGTGCAAGTTCTGTATTGATGGTTGCAATATCATCCAGCGGGTCAATTTTGCCGTTGACGTGAATCACGTTTTCATCTTCAAAACAACGTACCACGTGTGCAATGGCATCGGTTTCACGGATGTTGGCCAGGAACTGGTTACCCAGACCTTCACCTTTAGAAGCACCGGCAACCAGACCGGCAATGTCTACAAATTCCATGGTGGTTGGAAGCACGCGCTGTGGATTGACGATTTCAGCCAGTTTGTCCAAGCGTGGATCAGGTACAGGCACGATACCGGTGTTTGGTTCGATGGTACAGAACGGGAAATTTTCTGCAGCAATAGCAGCTTTAGTCAATGCATTGAAAAGTGTAGATTTACCAACGTTCGGCAAGCCGACAATACCGCAATTAAAACCCATGAAATGACTCACAACGTGTTATTTAAAAATTGCCGCTGATTTTACATGAAAGCCATGACAAAGTCAGGTCATGGCTGGATGCTTTGTTGAAAACTCCTAAAATGGATAGGGATTTAAATTTTGCGTTTATCCAGCTGACGGGAAAGGGTATCGCCCGTGGCCTGCACCAGCATGACCAGAATCACCAGCACTACAATTACGGCAAGCATAATCGGCATGTCAAAACGCTGATAACCATAACGATAGGCAATATCGCCCAAACCGCCTGCGCCAATGGCACCGGCAATTGCCGAGGAGTTGATCATGGTCACCAGGGTCACGGTAAAACCGGCCACAATCCCGGGCAGGGCTTCAGGCAGCAGCACATGCCAGATGATCTGCTTGCGGTTACAGCCAATCGCCTGGGCGGCTTCAATCAGACCTTGATCGACCTCGCGTAAGCTGACTTCTGCAATACGGGCAAAGAACGGTGTGGCTGCCAGGGTTAAAGGTACCACCGCGGCCCAGACCCCATAACTGGTGCCAACAATCCAGCGGGTGAGTGGAATGAGCGCCACCATTAAAATTAAAAACGGTACCGAACGGGTAATGTTGACCACCCAGCCCAAAGCCTGATTAATAGGCTTGGATGGATAGATGCCATGTTCGGAGGTGCTGACCAAAATGATCGCGATAGGCAAGCCAATCAGAAAAGCCACAATGGCGGATACGCCGACCATCAATAGCGTGTCGATTGTGCCAGTCAGTAATAAATCAATAAGCTGGTCGTGCATAGCCAATCACCTCAATCTGTGCGATGTACTGTTTTAATTTCTGCTGGAGCAGTTTGGTATCTATATGCAGATCAGGGATAGCGACAATAAAACTGCCGACCAGATGGTTCTGGATGCTGTCGATATGACTCTGATAGAGATGAACCGGATAATCGAACTGCTCGAAAATCACTTTTAAATCCGGGGCGTGCTGAACACTGGAGGCATAGCGCAGTTTTAAAATGCTATGTGAGCTGTCAGCAATAATCTCTGGCGTTAGCGCAAAAGGCAATTCCAGTTGTTCCAGATTCAGCAATTCCTGAGTAATCTGCTGCTGCGGATTAGAAAAGACCGACCACACTTCACCTGCTTCGACAATTTCACCGTGTTCAATCACCACCACCTGATCGCAAATTTCACGAATGACCTGCATTTCATGCGTGATCAGCACAATGGTAATGCCGAGCTTTTGATTGATTTCCTTGAGCAGGGACAGCACCACAGAAGTACTTTCCGGGTCGAGGGCAGAGGTGGCTTCGTCACAGAGTAAAATTTCCGGATGATGCACCAGTGCGCGGGCAATGCCGACGCGCTGTTTCTGCCCGCCAGACAACTGCGAAGGATAATTCTGCGCTTTATTGCCCAACCCGACCAATTGCAACACTTCATTGACCCGCGTTTCAATTTCATGTTTTGGATAGTTTGCAACTTTCAGCGGCAGGGCAACATTTTCCCAGACGGTTTTCGCAGACATCAAGTTAAAATGCTGGAAGATCATGCCAATGCGCTGACGCAGCCGGATCAGTTCAGCATGTTTCAGTTCTGCCAGATCTTGCTGGTGAATGTGGATATGTCCTTCACTGATCTGTTCCAGACCATTTAAGGTGCGCAGCAAGGAAGATTTGCCTGCACCACTTTTGCCGATAATCCCGAAGATTTTTCCTTCCGGAATATCCAGGTTGATGTTTTTCAAGGCATGTACCGATTTACCCTGTACTTCATAATATTTGTTCAGGTTTCTGATCTTGATATGCGGGACGGAAAAGTCCACCTGAGAACCAAAACTCACCATAGTATTCACCTTATTTCCAGCCTTCAAACCACATGCCTGTACCAAAATCCCGGTCTAAAATTGTTTTTACTTTTGCAGAGTTCTGGAAAGCTTTGACAAAGGTTTCGAGCTTTTTATCGTGATCGACATAATCTTTTCGGGTCACAAAAAGAATGGCGTATTTCTTGTCCACCGGGTCTAAAAACAGGGCACTGTGAGGATCGGCTTTTTTCGCCATATTTAAATAATGCGGAAAACCAAAAATCAAATCGGCATCGTCATAGGCCAGAGCCGTTTGCGGACCTTCCACTTCTAAAAATTTAAGCTGTTTTGGATTGGCCACAATATCTTGCAGGGTTGATAGCTCATTATGGATATCTCTGATTTGAATCAGGCCTGCACGATGCAGCAAAATCAATGCACGAGCCGAGTTCACAGGATCACTGGGAATCACCACACGTGCATTTTGTGGCAAGGCCTCTAAGGATTTATATTGCTTGGAATACAAACCGACATGGCTGCCACTGCCGATGCCGAAAGCATGCAGGTCATAACGGGTCTGTTGAATCGCATTCTTTAAAAACACGCTTTGCTGGAAAAAGTTGGCATCAATATCGCCATTTTGTACCGCAACATTGGGAGCCTGCCAGTCTGAAAACTCCACCAGTTTGACATGAATGCCGTCTTTCTCTACTTCTTTTACAACTGTCTGTAATAGTTCTGCATAAGGCGGACTAATACCAATCGTCAGGACATTATCCTGTTGCGGGTTTTGCACATAACGATAGGTTATTAATCCTGCAATGATGACAAGGACAGTGAGACCTATCAGCAGTTTTTTAAGGTTCAGTTTGGAAACTTGAGACATGATTTAACCCCTTATTTCCAGCCCGGGAACCAGAGTTTGGCACCGAAATCTGCATCCAGAGCCTGTTTCACTTTTGGCGAGTTTTGATAGATCTCGACAAATTTTTTCAGCTTGTCGTTTTTATCTTGGTAATCCTCACGCACGGCAAACAGGATGGCATAACGATTGTCCTTGTTAGAGTCAAATAACAGCGCCTGTTCAGGATCAGCTGTTTTGGCTAAACGTAAGTAATGCGGATAGCCAAAAGCCAGATCGACGTCATCAATGGCACGTGCGGTTTGAGGGCCTTCCACTTCAACAAACTGCAATTTTTTCGGATTGCTTGCGATGTCTTTTAGGTTCGATAAATGATTTTCAGGATTCTTCAGGGTAATCAGTTTGGCTTGTTGCAATAACAGTAGAGCACGACCTTGGTTGACAGGGTCGTTTGGAACCACAACTTTGGCGCCATCTTTTAACTCATCAAAGCTTTTGATTTTCTTGGAATATAAACCCACATGCGTGGCTGCACCTTTGGCAAAGGCTTTGATCTTAAAGTCAGTTTCTTTTTTGGCATTATCCAAAAAAGGTTGATGCTGAAAGAAATTGGCATCAATATCGCCGTGATTCAGGGTAATATTGGGCGTGTTCCAGTCGGAAAATTCCACCAGTTTCACGTTCAGGCCTTGCTGTTTGGCCTCGACTGCTGCCACCTGTAAAGGCGTGGCAAAGGATGGGCTGATGCCAATCACCAGTTCATCCGAAGCGGATTTCTTTTGTTGGTTCCAGACCGCCAGTCCAATAATGACGGCGGCAATAATGACCCCAAGAATGGTCAGTTTGGTTTTTGCTGTTTGTGCCATGTTGCACCTCAAAATTTATGCGGATTGTTTTTGCTTTAAGTTGGAATTCGAAGTTGAGGCGGAGCTTGGACATCGAAATTGTTGTGCCGGATGCGAATCTGCAAGCTGGTCTCCCTGATTAAACAGTTTGTGTCTTAAACTGCCTGGTTCATATTCAGTCTTATAGCGACCACGCTGCTGCAATTCAGGAATCACAAGACGGATAAAATCATGGTGCGATTCAGGCGCAACGGTACGGGTCAGGTTGAAGCCATCAATGCCGGTTTCATCAATCAGCTGAATCAGTTTTTCCGCCACAGTGGCGCCACTCCCGACAATCAGCGGATAACGGCCGCCTAATACATGCTGGGCTTTTAAGTCGTTTTTGCTGATGCGCTGTTCTTTAAACTTGTTGTTAACTGAAGCAATGCTGTTGGTTTGCTGGTAAGGAATAGGCTCATCATCGGCAAATCTGGACAGGTCTATGCCGACCGAACTGGAAAAATGCGCCAGACCGGCTTCAGGGCTGGCATAAGCTTGATATTCATCCAGTTTTTGCTGCGCCAGTTCATCCGTTTCTGCGGTAACGACTGTAATGCCGACAAAGATTTTAATATCTTCAGGATTGCGTCCTTGATTGATGGCTTGCTGACGAATCTGATCGACCTGCTTTTTGATTTTTTCCGGTTGATCTCCACCAATAAACATGCCTTCCGCATGCCGGGTGGCAAAGGCCATTCCACGCGGTGAAGCACCGGCCTGGAACAGTACTGGCGTACGCTGGATCGAAGGGGAAACCTGAAACACGCCCTGGCTTTGGTAAAATTGGCCCTGATGATTGACCTGATGTACTTTGGCCGGATCGGTAAAGATACGGTTTTGTTTATCTTTGAGTACTGCATCATTTTCCCAGGAGCCTTCCCAGAACTTGTAGCAAAGCTGTAAAAACTCTTCGGCCTGTTCATAGCGCAGGTCGTGGTCTTTAAGGCCTTTTTCACCAATTAATCGCTGTGCGCTGTCCAGATAACCGGTGACAATATTCCAGCCAATACGGCCATTGGTCAGATGATCCAGACTGGCAAAACGACGCGCAAACTGATAAGGCGATTCATAGCTTAAATTCACCGTCACCCCAAATCCCAGGTTTTGCGTCACTGCTGCCATGGCAGAAACCAAGGTACTGGGGTCATGACTCGGCAACTGAATCGATTCTTTTAACGTCAAGTCGATATTGTTTTGATAGACATCATATACCCCGGTAATGTCGGCAATAAACAGGCCATCAAACAGTCCCTTTTCCAGGGTTTGAGCCAAGTTGGTCCAGTAACCGAGTTCATTGAAACGGTGTGACTCATCACGCGGGTGGGTCCATAAGCCATGATTGATATGACCGACACAGTTCATGTCAAAAGCATTCAGTAAGATCTTTTTCGCTTTCGCAGTATTTATCTTCTTTGTCATTACAATGTCCCCCGACGTGGAGGCAGAATGCCATTCAATAAATAATTGGCAATGAAATAATATTTCCAGCGTGACGCATCATGCAGGGTGTGTACGCGGGCATTGCGCCAGAAGCGATCCAGGCCATCTTCACGTTGGCTGCCGCGGCTACCGGCCAGTTCAATCAGTTTGGAGGATGCCTTTAAGGCTGTTTCGGTACTGTGTGCCCGAACCTTGGCCACATCTAAGGATGCTTTGGCGACATTTTCTGCGGTTGGTGCAGGTCTGGCGGCATCAATTGAACGGGCGGCCTGTTTCAATAACACTTCAGAGGCGCGCACATCGGCGACAATTCGGCCCAGTTCGAATTTGGTCAGTGGGTCATCGGTGGCTTGATCTACACCTGAGTCAATCCACGGACGGGCCTGACGCACACGTTTTAAGGTTTCTTCAAATGCGGCACGGGCAATCCCGGTTTCAATCGAGGCATGCAGCAATTGTGCAAACGGACCCGAGAGGGTGGGTTCTGAATAGGCAATATCAAATGGCACCACATCTTCAGCCAGCACCCGCACATTGTTGAATTTCACTGTGCCGCTACCTGTGGTACGTTGTCCAAAACCACTCCAGTCATCGATTAAAGTCAGACCTTCGCTATTACGCGGAACAAAAGCCAGAAACTGCTGATCCTGCTCATCGACCACCAGTGTTGGAATGCGATGCGCGAATAAACTGCCGGTGCAATAAAACTTTTCGCCATTAATCACATAGCCCTGATCGGTTTTACGTATTGCGGTCTGGCGTTGTGCAGCGGTTTTGGTTTTAAACTCGGCCAGGGCATTGCCCAAGCGGGCGCCTTTTAACACTTCAGCATAGAGTTTCTGTTTTTGCTGTTCGGTGCCGTTGTTACGCAGGATCTCCAGTCCATAAAAATGGTTTTGCGGAATCTGTCCAATGGAACCATCTACACCACTCATTAGTACAATGACTTGCGCGACGGTATAACTGGATACTTCTGCACCGCCATACTGTTTTGGGACGGTAATGGCCCAAAGTCCAGACTGGCTATAGGCTTCGATTTCTTCAAATGGAAGAATACGCTCGGCATCGCGCTGCACGGCTCCAGCTTTGAACTGTTCTGCTAAATTATGTGCAATTTCCAGCGCTTCTGCATCAGACTGAATGATGTGTGCATGCGCCAGTTGCTCGGAATTAAATGAAATAATATTTTGATATGAAGTCATGAGCAGTGTCCTTAAATCCAGGCGTGGCGGGCAGGGAGTTTATGATTCAGGTAATAATCCCCAAGCGCATGCAATTTCCATCGCACCGGATCATGCAGGGTATGTACACGGGCATTGCGCCAGTGCTGATCCAGGTTGTGCTGACTCAGGCTGGAACGGCTACCGCCAAGTTCCAGTAGTTTTTCTGAAATGTGCAGGGCTGCATCATTGGCATAAATTTTCGCTTCAGCGACCAAAATAGAGGCTTTTGCCGCCTGTTCATCAGTGACCGACTCCAGCCGATCCAGTTCATCCAGATATTCAGCCGCTTCATCAAGCAGTAAAATGGCTGCATCGAGTAATACTGAAGATTTGCCGACTTCCTGTAAGGTGTAATGTTCAAAACTGGCTTTTTCGACTTGTGCATCCACAACCGGACGAGCTTTATGTACTGCCGTTAGTGTATCGGCAAAGGCGGCTTCAGCAATGCCGACATCAATGGCCACCTGTAATAACTGTGAATACGCACCGCGGTAATTGGGCTGGCTGGAAAGCAGGCGTTCATCAAAAATCAGCAGCGGATCAACTTCCACATGGTCGAGTCTAACCGTGCCACTTGAAGTGGTACGCTGTCCAAAACCGTTCCAGTTATCAATCACATTCACGCCTTCAGCCTGAGCATTGACGAGGGTCAGTACCACATGACCTTCCGGATGGATGGCTTTAATCGCGAGCCAGTGGGCAAAACTGCTGCCAGTCGAATAGAATTTTTCGCCATCGGCAAAATAGCGGCCATTTTCAATCGTGAGCGTAGTCGCCAGGGTTTTGGTATCTTTGGTATGGCGTTCCGGGCCACCATTGGCCAGGCGTTTACCTTGTAAAATTTCTTGATAAATAAACTGTTTTTGCTGCTCCGTACCCATAATCTGGATCATGTTCAACAGCGCAATCTGGTTTTGTGGAATTTGTCCCACACTGGAATCGGCTTTATTCAAAATACGGAATACATGGGCAAGCGTTTTATTGGAAACGAATGCACCCCCAAACTGTTTTGGGATACGAATTCCACCTAAGCCTTTCTGGCTGAACAGATCAATTTCAGCAAAAGGCAACAAGCGCTGTTGATCACGTTCATTGCGACCTTCCAAAGCAAAATCTGCGACATGATAAGCAGCATGAATAGCTTCAAGATCGTTTTCAATCACATGAACATTTTCAGAAATTAAACGAGACATAATGACACCTTAAATCGATATCAAAACGCTACAAGTAATCGAATTCAAAATTAAGCAATTGCTTTTGCAAAGCTTATGAAAAATCCTGTTTAAAATAAAAACTGCTAGATTTTTATTTATTTTGGATATATTAAATGTTTAAAAAACAACATGATTTTATTTTTTAAGAAATTTGTTGGAGGATTTTGATGGGGAGATATCTACTTTAAAGATAATCAAGACAAAAAAATGTATAAAAATAAAAAGTGTATGACTGACAGGATCAAGATAATATTTTGAATAAAAAGCGCATTGTAATTCCGGGGTAGGGTGACTAAAGTATCCGACTGAATTAGATGGTTTTGGCTTGGCAGAACTAAAAAAATAAACGCGGAGTTTTTATGCGAATTTTATACCAGTTTCCTTTATCTCATTTTTGTGAAAAAGCGCGCTGGTTGCTCGATCATAAAGAGTTGGATTATGTGGCGCATAATCTGATTCCAGGAGTGCATCGTGCATTTGCCCAATTAAAAACTGGACAAAACCGTTTACCTATTTTACGTGATCAAGATTTTTGGATTGCCGACTCGACTGAAATTGCCTTATATCTGGATGACGTATATCCGGAACATTCTTTATTGCGTGCTGATCCCCAGCAGCGCCAACTGGCTTTGGAAATCAATGGGCTTGCCACCGAACTGGGCAGACACGTGCGTCGTTGGGGGCTGGCCCATACTTTGACAGAAAATGAAGAATCTTTAGATATTCTGATTGGTGAAAAGGGCTATTTACGCCAGTTTGAAAAATATTCCAAACCGATTATCAGAGCCTTGCTTTCTAAAGGTTATCAACTGAATGCAGACAAGGTGGCCGAATCTAGACTTCACATGGACAGTATCATCCAAAATTTAAATGAAAGATTGATTGAAAATCATGGACGTTATTTTGTCGGTGAACGCCTAGGTCTTGCTGATATTGCTGTCTGTTCAATGCTTGCCCCCATTCTGGAAATTCCGGGTACACCCTGGGAAAAAGAGCAGGGTGAAACCTTATCTGAAGAATTTCGTCAATATAAAGAGCATCTAATGACATTACCATTGGGACAATATGTGCTGCGCATCTATCAAACCGAACGTAATGCACGGGTGGATTGGCGCGGTGTTTAAAAGGAACATCTAAAGATAGGTGCTCTATAGCGCATCTTATTGCAAATCAAATGACTGTATTCTTTTGTTTTGTTCGAGCATTTAATTTTTAATCAATTTCTAGGTAGATATAAAAGATAAGCAGTGATCCGGAGCAGGACACTTGAGTAGATGAGTGTTAAATTCGATATATAATTAAAATTACAATTGGTCGTTTTTTGTACTTAAATGACCAGCGGTAATCTAGGTAGACAGCAAAATTTCTCTTATGTGTTCACCAGCTTTTGGAAAATATTTTCAGGATATTAAAATTTTGTGAAAAATAAATAATTGTTGTATAACAGAGAGAGCGTAATATTTTACGCATCTATAGATTATTGAAAAGAGTATAAAATGGAACTGGATCGTTTCGATAAACAGATTCTGGAAATATTGAGTCATGAAGATGTCAACTTAAATGAACTTTCGGAACGTATAAACCTTTCTGTGAGCTCAGTGCATCGACGGATCAAGCATCTGATTGAAGCCAATATCATGACCCATTTAAAGCGTGATATTAACTATGCCAAGTTGGGTTTCAGCTTGCATGTACTTTTGCAGGTTTCTTTAAATAAACATGACACGGATACGTTCGCCAAGTTTTTAGAAGAACTGGAAAGTATTCCTGAAGTGATTAATGCCTTTTTGGTGACCGGCCAATCTGCTGACTTTATTGTTGAAGTCGTTGCAAAAGATATGGAAAACTATAGTGAAATTCTTTTAAAGCGGATTGGCAAAATTGAGCATGTGGTGGCGTTACATTCCAGTTTTGTGATTAAGGAATATAATGTACTGAATTGTAGGGGCTTGCTTAATCGAATCTGAGTTAAAAGCTTATCCTATGTTTTGTTCACAGTTCTATATATAGAAAAGGTTTTAAAGCCCATAAAAAACGCACCCAAAGGTCACTGCTGTCCCATAGTTTACTTTAAATAAAAAAACCTGAGTCCGAATAGTTAAAATATAAGTGCGAACAAACACTTTAACGACCAAGGACTCAGGTTTTGTCACATCAG